>CANQOG010000025.1 GCA_947625415.1 uncultured Clostridia bacterium | reverse complement strand
TTTGTATAATTCTCATTATAATATTACTTATATAAAAAATATTATCTAATAATAACAATTTTACTATTATAATATGATAAATATTAAATTCAAATGAAATTTATATAATTACTGGCATTACTCCGCATAATTGCTTATATATAAGTAATAAATTATAGTTTTGCGAGTAACATTTTGACTTCGTCAAAAGTTCCACGATTGCCGTTAAAAAACGGCTCTCCAGAATCGATTTTAAGCCGTTTTTAAAAATTAGCCATATAGTTTGTTGTCTAAAAAATAAGGCTATTTTGAAGTGAAGCACTAAAATCGTTTTTTAGGCGTTTTTTTATTAAGATAATATAAGTTGTTGTTTAAAATATGAAAACTTAATAAAGAAAGTAAATAATTAGAATAAAATATAAATAAAAAATTATACTATAATAAGAAAATAAAAAATAGCCGTTATACTGAAATATACTAAAAATAGATATAAAAGGATATATATAACAATATATAAAGATACTAATAGAAGCCCACAAGCAAGTAATATCAAGACTTAAAGTGGATAGCAGAACCAGGTATCTTTATATTTAGTCCTATTCCTTTTTGCACAAAACTTTGATTTTGCGCAATGATGAATTTCTTTTTATAGGTCTTAAAATCCCTCTCTCCTTCTGTTATCCGTGATTTTTCATAATTCCTAAAGTCGTTGTCTTTTTCTATTCGACTTTGCATATTTTTTGGCACGTAATGTACGTACTGCGTATATATTATCTGGTACAAATAAAATAAATCTACGGATTTACTTTTTAGAAATTCTTTGTCGCATTTAAAGAAAAATGAATTGTCTACAAAGAATTTCAATATTTCTACTGATTTTGCAATTAAAAATACTTGTTCTGGAGAAAATTCATATTTCAAATATCCGTCTTTGTAGAATCTTTCCTCGTTCCACTTCTCTGCCCTATGTATTTCTCCGTATTTTCTAAATGCCTCCTGTAAGTCTTGATATTCAGTCATATGAGTGATTTCATCTAAATAATATTTACTTGTTTTTGGCTCATAAATTATTTTACAATTTTTTTCCTTTTTAAAACCATTTTTTTACTACCCCCTATTTTTTATATAATCAATCATGTTTTAAACACAAAAAAAGCCTAATTTTAGGCTTTTTTATCAATTTATAAAATTATTTTAAATCAACTTCTATTTTATCCATTTGAATTGTCCTATCTTTCTCGTTATAATTATCCATTTGAGTATAAACATCATCAAGAACATTCTCGTGTGGAACAATTGTAATCTTAGAAGTATCAGTCGTTTCTATAATCATATATAAAACATTTTCAAGACTTGCATTTTTAATAGTCTCTTGTGGTATATCATGAGAATCATAAGTTCTAGTTGTTCCATCCTCATAAATTAATGTTTTCCAATTTGAAACAGTCATAACATCTAATTTATTTCCATTTTCATCATAAACATCATAATAACTTGTCATAGGGAACCATTCAATTCCATCATTCTCATTTTGACGATTATTAGTTGATAATTGATTTGCAGTATGTTTTATTTGAACGATTGTTTGAAGTGGTGTAATTGTAGCTTTTTGAACTTCAATTTTGATATTTCCAAGATTTGATTCTAAATTTAAATTATCTAAAACTTTACTATCATTCATAATTTTATTTTTAGAAACTTTAACTTCAAATTCTCCATCTAAATCAATACTTCTAAGCCTTTTTTCTTGATAAAAATCATCTCCAAGAAGCCAACCGCTTTTAAACTGTTGAGCCTCACCGCTCCATTTACATATTTCACCTGACTCAAATCTAGCTTTTTCAATATTTACTAAAGAATTTCCTTTTAAATTGATTGTAAATTCTTCTTTTCCTTGCAATTCATTATCTGTTATTAAATACATTTGATAAATTCTGTATTCATATTCACTTATTTTTTCAGTTTTTTGCCAATTTTTGCAATAATAACCTTGTCCATCAATATAAACTGAACCATATAAATCTAAATCTGGATTCCATTCATCTGGAGTATATTTTCCTATAACTTGATTTGTGTTTAATGCTAAAGCTAATGTATATTTACTCTCCTCTTTTTTCTTTAAATTAAGCTCTTGCTCTTTTATAACATCTTCAGGATTATATTGTCCAAAATATATTGAAGCTATATCAGAATTCTTAAATTCCTCAAAACTATCATAATCCTCTTGTCTAATTGCAGACTGCTCTATAAGCAATTTTTCCTTATCCTCTTTACTTAGTTTAACATTAAATTCTAATATTGTTATTCCCTCATTGCAAATTGAAGAAACAAGTTCAACTTTAGTATCTTTATAAGTTATTTCTTGACCTTCGACTTTTTCCATGTAATCTTCAATATTAGCTTTGGTTTTTACTCCAAAAAATTCAAAAGCTGGCCTTCCCGCAATCTCGCCTCCCATTGTAGCATATACTCCAATACCACTAGCTGCAATAGTTAGTCCTGAAATTATAATAGCAAATAATCTTCTTAAAATAATTCCAAAATTACCTTTTTGTTTCTTTGGCATTTTTAAAGTTTCGGTAATTCTTTTTTCAACATTTTCAGGAATGTCATCTTTTCTTAAACTAGCAAATTTCAATAAATCATCAATATCCTTGTTATTCATATAAAAATCCTCCTTCAATTCTTTTCCTTAATTTATCTTTTGCTCTTAACATTTTTGTTCTAATTGTGTTATCATTTTTCTTTAAAATTTTTCCAATTTCTTTTGTTGTATATCCAGAAACATAGAATAACGTTAAAATCAGTTTTTCTTCATCTGATAAACCACTTATTATATTTTCAAATTTTAAATCATTAATATTAGTTTGAGAAATAATATCTTCAAAATTATTTTCTTCTATTGAAACTATATTTTTTTCTTTCTTATTGTATAGTCTATTACATTCATTAATTAAAATTTTAATTAGCCATGATTTGAAAACTTTTGAATTTTTAAGTTGTTTTATATTTTTATAAGATTTTAAAATTGTTTCTTGAATACAATCAGCAATATCATCGTCATTGTTTAATTTACTTTTAGCAATTAAGTAAAGCTCTCTTTTATATAGCATTATTAGATTATTAAAAGCATCATTATCACCATTTTTTGCTTGCTCAATTAGTTCTTCCATATTCCCTCCCTCTTTATAATTTTTATATCTATTAAGATATAAAATTTTTTCTATTTGTTTCAAAAAAATATATTTTTTTGAAAATATTTTTTATTATTAATAAATAAAAAAATTATCAAACTATATTAAATTAATAATATAATTTGATAATTATCTAATTTAAACCTCTTCTTTACTTTTCTTGTAAAAATTCTTTTTACGAACGCTCGCTTTTTTTATTTTGCATTATCTTTTGATGATGTAGAAAAATAACTTAATTCTTCGTCTTTTTTAGCTTTTTCAACTTTTTCGTCATCTACAATTCCAAGTTCTTCATACAAATCATTATAATTATATGAGTTTTTCTTTTTAGCCCTAACAAATTTAATCCCAACCTCTTCAAATAAGTCATCTTTAAATTTATCATTCAATTCTTTAAATGGCTTATTATGAATTGAGCCTTCTAATTCAATACACATTACTATTTTGCAAGATTTTTTTGCATTGCAAACAACAAAATCTACAGATCTTCCTTTTAACTTAGGAAAAAGTTTTTGAAACTTTTTCCTGTTATTTACACTTACAATACTATATAAAGGAACTTGTGGAAATATTACCCATCCTTTTTTGTCGGTAATTTTTTTGAGTTCTTCATAAAATTTTAATTCATTGTATTCCATAACATAATCTTGTCTTCTATAATTAGGAATAATTTTATAGGCTAAATTATGATCTCTTGCATATCTATTTATTGAAATTATATCATAGTCATAATTGTTGTCCATATCTTCTTTTTTATATTCAGCCTTTTGCATTTCAGATTTTTCGACAAAATATTGTTCTTGAATTTTATCAAACCTATATGTATCTATCAACTTATAAATTTTATATATTGTATAAACTATAATAGCTATAGATAATATTATTATTCTTATCATATTTTTTCATCTCTTTTTCAAATATTTTTATAATTTTTCAGCAATGTCTAAAATTAGTTTTTCTGTTTTCTCCCAACCTAAACATGGATCTGTAACTGATTTTCCAAAAATATTTTCTTCAATTTTTTGGCATCCATCTTCAAGATATGATTCTATCATAAGACCTTTAACCATTTGAGCAATATGAGAGTTATGTCTCATCGCGTGAAGAATTTCCATAGCAATTCTAATTTGTTCTAAATATTGTTTACCACTATTAGAATGATTTGTATCAACTATAACTGCTGGATTTTTATATTCTCCGTTGCAATATGAATCATATAAAGAGTTTAAGTCTTCATAATGATAATTTGTATGGTTTTTTCCAAATTTGTCAACACTTCCTCTTAAAATAGCATGCGTTAAATTATTTCCTTTTGTTTCTACTTCCCATCCTCTATAAAGGAAAGTATGACTATTTTGAGCAGCTTTAATTGAATTTAACATTATTGATAAATCACCACTTGTAGGGTTTTTCATTCCAACTGGAACATCTATTCCAGATGACAAAAGCCTATGTTCTTGATTTTCAACTGAACGTGCTCCAACTGCTATATATGATAAAAGATCCGATAAATATATATAGTTTTCAGGATAAAGCATTTCATCTGCTGTTCCAAAGCCTGTTTCTTCAATAACTTTTTTATGTAATGAACGAATAGCTTTTATTCCTTCAAGTAAATTTGGTTCTTTACTAGGATCTGGTTGATGTAACATTCCTTTATATCCTACACCTATAGTTCTAGGTTTTCCTGTATAAACTCTTGGAATAATTAAAATTTTGTCTTTAACTTTTTCTTGAATTTTAGAAAGTCTATTCATATATTCCATTACAGGCTTTTCTCTATCTGCTGAACAAGGTCCAATTATAAGTATAAATCTATTGCTTTTTCCTTTAAATACATCTTCTATTTCTTTGTCTTTTTTTGCTTTTATTTCTTGACCTGATTTTGAGAAAGGTATTTCATTTTTCAATTCCTCTGGATCAGGAAGTTTTCTTTTAAAAATTATGTTTGAATTATTTTCCATATTATTTATCTTCTCCATTTGTTATTTTTTATAATGAATGTGGCGAGCTTATAGGCTCGCCACATGGATAGGGTTTCGTTTAGTTAGTATAAAACAAAGATAGGTATGCTTAAATCGATAAATTAGTCAATCCAAAACAAAGATAGGTATTTCCGAATTGATGAAATTATAAAGGACTTCGGCATCATCGTGTCTCATATTGACACAGCCGAGACTACCATCAGTCTTGTATAAGTCTCCACCAAAGTTGCCATTTCTCCACGATGCATCATGAAATCCAATTCCACCATTAAAGGGCATCCAAAAACTTACAAATGATGCATATTCATAACCAGCATCATTGATACCACGAAGTGTAGCATCTTTCGTCTTGTAAGTTAAGTAATAGATACCAGTAGGTGTCGAATGTCCTCTAGCAACATCACCTGTAACACAATCAGCTTCAAGAATTAGTACACCGTTATCATATGCCCAAACAGTCTGTTTTTCGATACTTAATGCAATGTAAGTATTAAGTATTGTATTTTCATCATATTCAGGAGCAACGATGTATAAATCTTCGTTTTTATCTTTATCAAAGAAAAGTTCCCTTATTGTTTGAAGCAATTTTTCTCTGTTGAGCTTTGGACGCAAATTGTTTGGAATGGTAACAGTTCTATATGTGTCACCAATAGCTAATGACATTGAATTAGTAATAATACTATTGGCCATTTGTTCAATTTTATCTACAAATGCATCGATATTATCATCAAACTCAAATGAAAATAGACCATTCTCATCTTGAACTAGCCAATCTTTCGTAATACTTGAGTCTAAAGTAACCTCTGTACCATCGATAAGCTGGAAAGTAATTACTTTTGAAAGGTATTTATTTATACTATTTACGTTTTCAACTAATACCTCATTATCCTTTGTTATTTTTGGCTGTTCTACTAAATTTGAAAAATCTATGTTAAAGTTTTCTTCTTCTAAACATTTAAGTGCATAGTTTACAGCCTGTTCAAAATCAATATCATTTCCAACTATCTCAGGAACAATCTTTAAATGATTTCCTTCTAATACAATATACGCATCAGTAGTTTCAAGCTTTTTATTACTTTCCAAAAAACCAGGGAGCTTTCCTATATAATCTACAAGTTTCTCTCTATCTATACCATAAAGATATTCATTATACTCGAAGCGTTCGAATGGCTCCTTTTTTAAGGTTTCTATTATTAACTTTGGTCCCGCTACAAAAAAATCGTATTTATTTTTTGCTTGCTGCTGTTCATTATAAATCTTTTCTAATGCCGCTAGTCTCTGTTCCTCAACATCAAATTCTTGTAATTTAACAGCATAATCTAATTTACTTACCACGCTTCCGTCTGCTACTAAAGTAGTGAAGGTAACCTCTCGATTTAACCCTCTGTTAGCAGCAAACATACTATTTGCCTCCTCGACAGTCATCAACGAACAGTCTGTCCCATTAATAACTGTTCCGCTGTTGAAGCGATCCCGCGTAAGACTGTCTGCTTTAACCCAATTGGCAGCCACAACAATCATGGCCATCACAATCAAGACTGCCAAAAGCGCTTTCAAGAATCTTGACAGCATCTTTGTTTCCCCTTTCCATTTTGATATGAAATTTCAAGCCTCCTCAAAGGCTTTCACTTATAAATTTTAGCATAGTTTAGATATAAAGTCAAATTTTATCCCATTATATTATATCCATTATCAGCATATATAATTTGACCTGTAACTGCACTAGCCATAGGACTTAGCAAAAATGATGCAACATTTCCTACTTCAACTTGTGTAACATTTCTATGTAAAGGTGCTCGGTTTTCTACAACATCTAATATGCTTGAAAAATCTTTGATTCCTTTTGCTGATAAAGTTTTAATTGGTCCTGCTGAAATAGAATTTACTCTTATTCCATCTCTTCCTAAATTTTCAGCTAAATATCTTACACTTGCTTCTAATCCAGCTTTTGCAACACCCATAACATTATATCCATCAAAAACTTTTGTTGAACCATAATATGTAAGTGTAAGCAAACTTGCATTCTCATTTAGCATATCAAGCTCTTTAGCCATTCTAGAAACTAATACAAATGAATAACAACTAACATCTAAAGCATGTGATAAGCCATTTTTTGATGTAAAAATAAAGTCATTATGTAAGTCTTCAGTATTTGCATGAGCTATAGCATGAACTATTCCATCAATTTTTCCATTTTCAGTTTTTATTTTAGTAAATACCTCTTCTACTAAATTATCTTCAGAAGCTTCATTTAAAACATAAGCTTTACTTCCTTCAAATTCTGAAATTAGTTCTTCAATTTTATCTTTATTTTCTTCTCCCATATACGTAAATAAAAGTTTTGCTCCTTGGTCATAACAAGCTTTAGCAATTCCAAATGCAATGCTCCACTTATTCCTGATTCCCATAATTAAAATTTTCTTTCCTTCTAATAACATATTTCTTCTCCTATTCTTTATTTATAACTTCATATTCACCCATATTTCTAAACTTTTGATAACGATTTTCTACTATTTCCTCTTCTGACATTTTTTCCATTTCTTTTATAGTAGATTTTATTTCTTTTTTTAAGCTTTCAGAAACTTTAAAAAAGCTTTCTTCAAAATCACCTTTTGGCTCTTTTATAATTTTGTCGATAATTTTCATTTCATATAAATCTTTTGCAGTCATTTTCATTTTTTCAGCAGCTTCTTTTGCTTTTGAAGAGTCCTTCCAAAGAATACTTGCATATCCTTCTGGAGATAAAATTGAATAAACTGCATTTTCTAACATTAAAACTTTATTTCCAAGTCCTAAAGCTAAAGCACCACCTGATGAGCCCTCACCAATTACAATAGCAATAATAGGAACTTTCAATTCAGCCATCTGTAACATTGAACTTGCAATAGCTTCACCGTTGACCTCTTTCTTCTGCTCCAATTCCTGGATATGCTCCTTTAGTATCTATAAATGTAATAACAGGTCTTTTAAATTTTTCGGCTTGTTTCATAAATCTAATTGCTTTTCTATATGCTTCAGGATTTGGCATTCCAAAATTTCTTTCAATATTTTCTTTGGTATTTCTTCCCTTTTGCTCAGCAATTATAGTATAACTTTTTCCATTTAAACTTGCTAAACCACAAATTATAGATTTGTCATCTCTAAAATTTCTATCACCATGTAACTCTATAAAGTCGTCAAAAATTTTTTCTATATAATCGATTGATGTCTTCCTATTAGGATTCCTAGCAATCTCAACTTTTTCCCAAGCTGTTAATTCTCCCATCTACCTTTCCTCCTAGTTCTTGTGATATTTAATTAGGCTTGAAATAGTGTTTTTTAAATCTTTTCGTTCAACAATTTTATCAATAAAGCCATGTTCTAATAGAAATTCTGCTGTTTGAAATTCATCTGGAAGCTGTTCTCCTATTGTTTGCTCAATAACTCTTTTTCCAGCAAAACCTATCATTGCTTTTGGTTCAGCCAAAATAATATCTGCTAAACTTGCAAAAGAAGCTGTAACACCTCCATAAGTTGGATCTGTAAGAACTGATATATATAATAGACCAGCTTTATTTAACTTAGAAATTGCAGATGTTGTTTTTGCCATTTGCATTAAAGATATAATTCCTTCTTGCATTCTAGCACCACCAGAAGTTGTAAAAATTACTATAGGAAGTTTTAATTCAATAGCTTTTTCAATACTATAAGTTATTTTTTCACCAACAACTATTCCCATAGAGCCCATTAAAAATCCACTATCCATAACACAAAGAACAACATCTTCTCCATTTATTTTGCATGTTCCGCATCCGACAGCTTCTTGAATACCAGTCCTTTCTCTCAATCCTTTTAACTTTCTAGGATAATCTTCTAGTCCAAGCGGATTTGTTGTTTCAATATCTAAATCAAATCTTTTATAAGTTCCTTCATCTGCTATTAATTCAATTCTTTTATTAATATGCATTCTAAAATATGCTCCACAGCTTGGGCAAATTCCAAAATTTTTTCTTACAGTTTCTTTATATGTAATTTCTTTGCATACATCACATTTAACCCATTTGCTAACTTGAATATCTACTTTATTATCAATTTTTTTAGCTGTAGGCTCTCTTTTTTTAATCTTATCGACTATCATATAAACCTCTATTTTTTCAAAATTTCTTTTTCAATAAAAGATGTATCAAATGTACCTCTTATAAAGTTTGTATTTCTAATAATTTTAAGTAAGAAATCAACATTTGTGTCAACTCCTTCAATAACTACCTCTTCTAAAGCTCTTCTCATTTTACTAATAGCTTCATTCCTATTATCACCATGTGTGATAATTTTAGCTATCATTGAATCATAAGTTGGTGGAATTGTATATCCATCATAAATTGCTGTATCAATTCTTACTCCATTTCCACCCGGCAAATATAAGCCTGTTATTGTTCCAGGAGAAGGCATAAAGTTTTTATCTGGATTTTCAGCATTTATTCTACATTCTATACTATGGCCTCTAAATTCAACATCTTTTTGTTTTAACTTTAAAGGTTCTCCTGCTGCAATTTTTATTTGAGCTTTAACAATATCAATTCCTGTTCTAAATTCAGTTATAGGATGTTCTACTTGAATTCTAGTATTCATTTCCATAAAATAGAAGTTTTTATCACTATCAACTAAAAATTCAATTGTTCCACAACTTGTATATCCAGATGCTTTAGCAGCTTTAATTGCAGCTTCTCCCATTTTTTCTCTTAACTTGTCATCTATAGCAGTTGAAGGTGTTTCTTCAATTATTTTTTGATTTTTACGTTGAATAGAGCAATCTCTTTCACCTAAATGAATTACATTTCCAAATTCATCAGCTAAAATTTGAATTTCAACATGTCTTGGATTTTTTATAAACTTTTCAATATAAATTTCGTCATCATTAAATGAAGCTTTTGCTTCTTGTTTTACTATATTGTAATTTAGTTCTAATTCTTCTGGTGTATAGACAACTCTAATTCCTTTTCCTCCACCACCTGCCGCAGCTTTAAGCATTATAGGATAACCAATTTCATCTGCTATTTTTTTCGCCTCTTGAATTCCAGTTATACTTCCATTTGAACCAGGAATTACAGGAATTCCATTTGACTTCATAAGCTCTTTACTGTTTGATTTGTTTCCCATAAGTTCAATCACTTTATATGATGGACCAATAAATTTAATATTAGATTCTTCACATATTTTAGCAAATTGACTATTTTCTGATAAAAAGCCAAATCCAGGATGAATACTATCTGCACCTGTAATATTCGCAGCTTCCAGAATATTTTTAAAGTTTAAATAACTTTTGCTTGGTATTGCAGGACCAATACATATAGCTTCATCTGCTAATTTTGTATGAAGAGCATCTTTGTCTACATCAGAATAAATTGCAACAGTTTTAATATTCATTTCTTTACAAGCTCTTATAATACGAACTGCAATTTCACCACGATTAGCTATTAATATCTTATTCATCAAAATCATTTTCCTTTCTATATATTTTGTATTGATTAAACAATAGCAAAAGTAAGTTCGCCCTTTGCTGCAATTTGTCCATCAACCGTTGCTATTGCTTCTCCAACACCAATTGGTCCTTTTTGTTTGATAATTTTTACTTCTAATTTAAGTTTATCACCTGGAACAACCATTTTTTTAAATTTCATATTGTTAATTCCACCAAATAAAGCATTTTTACCTTTATTTTCAGGAACACTTAAAATTGCAATAGCTCCTGTTTGAGCTAAACTTTCAGTAATTAAAACGCCTGGCATAATTGGGTTACCTGGAAAATGTCCTTTAAAATACCATTCCTCTTCATTTACATATTTGTAGGCCGTAGCTCCAATTCCTGGAGTATATTCTTCTACTTCATCTATCATTAAAAATGGCTCTCTTTGAGGAATAATCTCTTTAATTTCATCTTTATTTAACATAAAAATTCTCCTATCTTACTTTAAATAATGGCTTACCATATTCAACTGGTTCTCCATTTTTAACTAAAATTTCTACAATTTCTCCATCAAATTCAGATTCAATTTCATTCATTAATTTCATAGCTTCAATTATGCAAACAACATCACCCTTTTTTATATGACTTCCAACTTCAACATAAGGACTGCTATCTGGAGATGGTTTAGCATAAAATGTTCCAACCATTGGAGATGTAATTATATTTCCTTGTGGTTCTTTTAACTCTGGAATTGGTATATTTTCTATTGTAGTATCTTCAGTTTGAGCCTCTGTCGTTTTAACAATAACTTCTTTTTCTCCCTTTTTCATACTAATTTTTGTTCCATCAGGGAAATCAATCTCTAATGATGTTAATTTTGAATTACCCATATCGTCAATTAATTGTTTTATTTTTTCGTATTCCATTTTGTTTCCTTTCCGTTTGAATGATAAACTTCGTTTCTAATTCAAACTAATTTAACTATTTTATAAATTTCTTTATAATAATTGAAGCATTGTGTCCACCAAATCCTAAAGAGTTAGACATAACATAAGTTAAATCTTTTTGTCTTGGCTCATTTGGAACAATATCTAAGTCACAGTCTTCATCAGGAACTTTATAATTAATTGTTGGTGGAACAAAACTATCTTTAATTGCCATTGTACAGAATATAGCTTCTATTGCTCCAGCAGCTCCTAATAAATGTCCAACATTACTTTTAGTCGAACTAATCATTACTGATTTAGCATTTTCACCAAATGCAGTTTTTATTGCCATTGTTTCATACATATCATTTAAATGTGTAGCTGTTCCATGAGCATTTATATAATCAATATCTTTTGGTTCAATTTCAGCATCTTTCATTGCTCTTACCATTGCTCTTGCAGCTCCTTCTCCATCTGGCGATGGTGATGTTACATGATATGCATCAGATGTTGCTCCATATCCAACAACTTCGCCATATATTTTGGCTCCTCTTTTTAAAGCATGCTCCATCTCTTCTAAAACTACAACAGCAGCTCCTTCTCCCATAACAAATCCACTTCTTTCTTTGTCAAACGGAATTGAAGCTCTAGTTTTATCATTAGATGTACAAAGTGCTTTCATATTTTCAAATGATGCAACTCCAACTTCACAAACAGCACTTTCAGTTCCACCAGCAAAAACAACATCTTCATATCCAAATTTAATTGCTCTATAAGCTTCACCTATTGCATGTGTAGAAGAGGCACAGGCTGACAATATTGAAAAAGAAGCACCTTTAAATCCTAAATCTATTGTAACATTTCCTGCTTGCATATTAGCAAGTCCCATTGGTAAAAACATAGGAGAAACTCTATTATAACCTTTTTCAAAACCAATACCACATTGAGTTTGAATTGTATTTAATCCACCAATTCCTGAACTAATATATGTTCCAATATTATTATAATCAGTATTTTCAGGAGTAATTTTGCTATTTTCTAAAGCTTCTCTTGCTGCTATCATAGCAAATTGAGTACACCTATCTAAATGTCTTACTTGTTTTGGATTAAAAAAATCATTAGGATTATAATTCTTAACTTCACAAGCAAGTTTAGTTTTAAAAGTTGTTGTATCAAACTGAGTAATATCATCTACTCCACACTTTTGAGATTTTATTCCTTCCCAAGTTTCTTCTAGATTATTTCCTATCGGACTGATTACGCCCATTCCAGTTATTACTACACGTTTCATCTTAATATCCTTTCTATATTATATTTCTTAATATTTTACATTAACATTCCACCATCAACGTGAATAACTTGCCCAGTAATATAGTTACTATCATCTGATGCTAAGAATTTAACAGCATTTGCAACATCTTGAGCTACTCCCATTCTTTTTAGTGGAATATTTTTTGCAATTTCTTCTTTAACTTCATCTTTTAGAACATTTGTCATATCTGTTTGTATAAATCCAGGAGCTATACAATTAACATTGATATTTCTTGAAGCAACCTCTTTTGCTAAACTTTTTGAAAATCCTATTATTCCAGCTTTAGATGCTGAATAATTAGTTTGCCCAGCGTTTCCTGCAATTCCTACAACAGATGAGATACTTATAATTTTTCCTGTTCTTGCTTTTATCATATAATTTATAACATTTTTAGTAACATTAAAAGTTCCAACTAGGTTTACATTAATAACTTGTTCAAAATCTTCTTTACTCATTCTCATAAGTAACATATCTTTAGTTATTCCAGCATTATTAACTAATACATCAATTTGTCCAAACTCATCAATTATTTCTTTTACAAATCTTTCACAATCATCATAGTTTGAAACATCACCTTGGACAGGTAGAACCTTTACACCTAAAGCTTCAATTTCACTTTTAGTATTTTTAAGTTCGTCATTATCTTTTCTATAATTTAAAGCTATGTCATATCCTTCCTTTGCAAGAGTAAGTGCAATTTGTTTTCCAATTCCTCTTGTTGCACCAGTAATTAAAGCTACTTTTTCCATATCTTACCTCCTATTTTAAACTTTTGATAACACTTTCAAAAGTTTCTATATTATTTATATTTAAAATATTAAGTTCTTTATCTGTTTCTAATCTTTTAACAAAACTTGACAAATTCTTTTTAGGTCCAACTTCAACAAAAGTATCAATTCCAGCTTCAATCATTGTTTCTAGACTTTTCTTAAATCTTACTGGACTTATAATATGTCTAGCTAAAATATCTTTAATATCATCAGTTTCTTTATAAATTGTTCCATCTATATTTTTAACAACTTGTGTTTCAAATTTATTTATTTTAACATTTTCTAGTTCTTTTCTTAACGCATTTGAAGCATCTATAAGTTTTTCTGTATGAAATGGAGCTGATGTATTTAATCTTATTATTTTTCTTACACCCATTTCTTTGGCAATAGCCTCAGCTTGTTCAATAGCCTTTTTTTCTCCAGAAATAACAGTATTTCCTGTTGTATTAAAATTAACAGGAACTGCAAATCCATCTGTTATTTTATTACAGATTTCAATAACAAGCTCTTCTGATGTTCCTAAAATAGATGTCATTGCCCAATCTCCATCTGGAACTAAATTTTGCATATATTCTCCTCTTTTTTGAACAAGCTTTATCCCTTCTTCATAGTCTAAAGCCTTACTATAAATTAAACTTGTATATTCACCTAGGCTTAACCCACAAGACATTTCCGCTTTAATTTCATTTTCCTTTAGCAATTCTAATATTGCTAAACTCATAGTTAAGACACAAATTTGAGTATATTTAGTTTGATTCAAAAGCTCTTCTGGACCTTCAAAAGTAATTTTAGCAACATCTATTCCAGTTAAGTTTTTAACATCATTATAGACGTTTCTAACAGTTTCATATTTTTCATATAAGTCACTTCCCATTCCAACAGTTTGTGACCCTTGACCTGGAAATAAAAATCCTATTCTCATTTTATTTGCTCCTTTTTAATATTTTTTCTTCAAATATGTTGCAAAATTCAGAAATAATTTCTAAATTATTTACTTCTATATTAAATTCATTTTTAATAGAAGAGGCAATTTTTTTGATTTCATCATTAAATTTACTACTATTAGTATTTATTCCAATTCCTATAATTAGATATTTTATTATGTTTTTGTAAGATTTACTTTGAGTTAAAATTCCGCCAATTTTTTTACCATTATAAGTAATATCATTTGGAAGCTTAATATCAAGTTTTATATTATAAAGTTTTTCAAAAATTTCTATTATGATTTCAGCAATTTCTGTTGTAAGCCCTTCTAATTTTTGTAGTTCACAGTTAAGCTCTACAAAAAATGAAAAAGTAATATTTCCACTTTCTTCTATAAGCCATTTTCTTCCATGTGTTCCAATTCCACTTGTTTGAAATTTTGCTACAACTAGGCTTCCATTTTTAATAGTATTGTTATCAATTTTTCGCCAAATTTCAGCTTGAGTTGAATCTAATTCTTCAAAATAATAAAAATCTCTTCCTAAAAATTTAGTTGTTAAATTTTGTAATTGCATCTAGCTTCTTCTTTCATAATAATATCTAAATTATTTTGTCTTTTAATCTTATTTGTTGTTGTTTTAATAAGAGGTTCTTCAGTTATAATTAACCCTCTAATTGCTTTATAATGTGGCAAAGTTTTATTAATTTCTTTGACTTTATTGCTTATTGAATTAAATATTTCTTCATCTGTTTTAACTTTATATGTATTTTCAACGGTTTCTCTATTAAATACAATTTTAGCAAAAATTTTTATATCATCTTTGTCTTCTGATACTTGTTTTCCAAATATAAAGCTTTCATCAACACCTTCAATTCTATTAAGCAAGTTTTCCATTTCTTCTGGAAAAATATTTTTACCGTTTTTTAATACAATTACACTTTTCTTTCTTCCGCAAATAAAGATATATCCTTCGTCATCAATTTTTGCTAAATCTCCAGTATAGAACCAGCCATCTTGAATTGCCTTTTTTGTTTCTTCTTTATTTCCATAATATTCAAGCATTATACTTGGGCCTTTAACAACTAGCTCTCCTATCCCTTCTTTATTTACATCTACAAGTTTTGCTTCAACACTTGGAACAGATACTCCAATTGAACCTGTTTTATAATATTTTTTTGAGCCGACAGCGACAACAGGAGAAGTTTCTGTTAAACCATACCCTTGAACTAAATTGATTCCAAATTTTCTATATTCGGCTTCAACACTTGGCTCTAAACTTGCAGCACCACTTATTAATAGTTTCACATTTCCGCCTAAAGCATCATGTATATTTTTAAATACTTTCTTTTTTTCTTCCATCGAAGCATTTTTGTATTGTTCTTGTAATTTCAAAGTTTCTTCTAACTTGCCATTTTTTTCTAGTTCTTTAAAAATCATTTTACAAATTCTTTCATATATTGCTGGAACAGAAGCCATTATAGAAACATGATATTCAACCATATTTTCTTGAATATGTCTCATTCCATCACAAAATACAGTTTTAGCTCCTTTATATAAGCTAAACAAAAATCCAACTGTACATTCAAATACGTGGTGAAGAGGCAAAAATGATAGAAATACATCATTACAATCAACGTCTAAAATTGAAGCAATGTCCATCAAATTTGAACAGATATTATTATGTGATAAAGCTACAATTTTTGAAGCAGATGTTGTTCCAGATGTAAATAGCATTATACTCATTTTTTCATTGTCAATTTCAGAATTTATAAATCTTTTATCACCATTTTTTATAAGTTCTTTACCGAACTTCTATTAATTCATGTTCAGAGTAAATACCATTTTCATGAATTTCTAAATCCATAGAAATTAAATGTTTTAATTTTCCGACACCTTCTTTTTTTATGTTTTCTAATGTTTCTTGATATTTTTTTGTATAAAATATAGCTTCAACTTCTGAACGTTCTATTAAACTTCTTAATTCATTTTCAGGAAGCGACTTATCTAGTGGAACAACCATTCCTGTTCCACAAACTATTGATAAATAAGCTATTTCCCATTCATATCTATTTTCACCAATTACAGCAATTCTTTTATCTTTAAGTCCTATATTTATTAAAGAAGTTCCAAGAGCATTTATCATTTCTCTTACTTCTTTATGTGTAAAATACTTATATTTATTTTTCTCTATTTTGATTTGATATGCCAATTTATCTCCATATTGTTCACCAGATTTATTAAGCATATCTTTTAAATCTCTTATTTTTGTATATTCATATAATCTTTTGCCCATATAATCTCCTCGTAAATTTTTTTGAAAATATTAATTGTACTCTTATTTTATATCACAAAATAAAAAAAAAATCACTTATACTGACCTCTCAGTCTAGTGATTTTTTTTTATTATTTTGATAATTTTTCTATTCTTTAGTATTAATTAAATAGTTATGAAATAATTTTGATTTTTCACAATTTTCTTTAATTTCTTCTGAAGATAAAGATTTATTATACATTCTAAGATTATAGCAATTACCAATAATATACCCCCAGTTACTCGCTTTAGTCCAAGTACATCTTCCAAATTCAAGAAAACTTAAAACTCTTATCTTCTCTAAAAAAGCACTGTAATAGTCTCTAGCTAACCATCCCGTATATTCTTGAATATTATTATCTATATTACAAAATATATATTGCTTTATTTTACCTTCTTCTAAATATTGTTTATTTTCTAAAACAATAGAGAAATAAAATTCTTTATTAATAAAATCATCTATTTGTTTCACTTGATTATGCAATGACGTACTTAAACTCCATTCACCAGGACTAATGCCAACTCCTCTCCACCCCGTAACAGGAGAATACAATATTTTTCCATCGACAATACCAAATCTCGAAGTACATTGGTCGTTAAAATTTCCACTCCAAAATCCAATCAAACCTAACCAATTTTCTACTTGAAAAGTAGTATCTAAATGTCCAACTATATTTCCATAAAACTCAAATGTTAATCCATCTGAAAAGTCAAACCCATTTTCGCTATATATCTCAATATAGTTATTTCCATTAAATTTAAAAGCTATATTTTCTGTATCTAAATACTGATTTACATCTTCTGACTTTTGTCTATCATATCCAATATTATTCTCTTTCACATTCTTTCCTCTTTGTTCATCATTCCATGCTTCATCTCTACTTTCAGGACTATCATAAATATTCTCATCAAAGTAATACAATGTTGTATTTGAACCCCAAGTTTTTATATCTTCTGATACATTTGATGCATCTAAATTAAATAATAACCCTTCTGTAACTGCTAATTGAGTTTCAAATGACAATATATCATAAGAATCTTCTTTTAATTCTATTATTTCTCCTGTATTATAATTAATTAACCAATCATTCTTTAATTCTCCATATCCTTCTAAATTTGTTCCTTTTTCTATAAAGTTCCATTCTGTTCCATAAGACTTGTTACTGTCTCTCATTATTACAACTCTCCATTTATCACCATTTTCTAAAGTTCTATCATAAAGATTTTTTCCCAATTTCAAATCAGGATTTTCATTTTCCTCATAAAAATTCATTAAAAACAATTGTAATATTTCTCTTTCACTTGCTTCAATACTTAACTTTTTTGAATCTAATGCTTTAGTTATTATCCCATTCTCCCCAATTATTGCATTTAGTGAGACTCCAGCTAAAATTAGTAGGACAATGACTGTTATTTTTGTATGTTATGCCGAAAATTTCAAAAAAAAATAAACTTATTTTTAGATAAGCTTATCAAGTTAATTATTATATTTTAAAATGTCTTCTTTTGTTATATGTTTATATCTTACTTTTAGCCAAAGCACTTGTCCAATTTCTAAATCCATATTATATCTCCATTATTTTCATTATTCCACTGTATTGCTTTTTAAATTTTTTGCTATATTTTTTCAAATTAATTATAGGAGCATGATAAGTTTTATTACTTAGTTCTTTCCAAGCAGTATCTTCATGAGTTATTTCAATTAATTCTTCATAAGAAGCATTCTCCAAAGATTTATAGATTTTATCTAGAAAGATAGTTATATGTTCTGACAATAATACATTATAAGAAGTCATTCCTTGCAATGATGGGTAAGTTTCAACTATTTGCTTTATTACAGGACCATTATCATAGGCTACAAAATCATCTTCAAAAAGCAATTTATTATATTTGGCTAAATATACTGTTTGTGAAAAATACAAATATTTGTTTAATTTTATATTTCCTTCATAAGATTTCCTATTGTTATATTCAACTAAATTAGTATTAAATATTTTTTTCTCTTTGTCTTTTGAAAGAAAATATTCAGCAACTTGTTTAGCCGTTATCATATAAATTCACTCTCCCTTTTTTATTATATATTATGCTAAATAAATTATACCATATTAGTATTATATGGCAAAAAATTTGTTTTGTCAATCAAATTATTTTTGGCTATATTCTAACACAATTTTGGAAAAAAAGAAGATTTATTCATACAATTTGTATAAACAAATCTTTTTAAATCTTAAATTAATTTTTTTCTATCGTATGATTAATATATTTAGTATTTAGAGTTTTATCATAAGTGACACAATGAGGATGTTATTTCAAGCAATTTGACTTTTTATCTATATTAAATAAACTATATCTTTATATCATTTTTCATTCATTTTTAAAACTATCTCTATATTTTAATGTCAATTCATAATTTAATTTTACTTGTTCTGGAGTTAAATCATCCACATATAGTCTAGTAGCATAGCAATATCCTTGCATAAAACATATATTTGGACTAGAATACCAAGAACATACCCCAAGATGGAAAATATAATCATCTGTATTCCATCCTTGTCTCCCACCATCTACATAGTCCTTATGACTGCAATGTGTATATCCAAAATTTTCTCCATTCACATAGTAAAGTAATTTATCATAATAATCATCACTTTCTCCTCTTTCATACTTTTCATATTGCTCGTCCATTAATTTATCAAAATTTCCATCACCATTTTCGAAACTATCTTTATAATTTTCTTGATATTTTTGTGATACTTCTTTATCATAAACAACATAAACCATACTCATATATACATCTTCATCAATACCGAATCCTATATCTCTTGCCCCAAAACCTCCTGCTCTAATTCCATAAAGATTATTATTTTCATCATTCTCACAAATTCCTGTATTTGGCGTATGCAAATCTAATAAGCAATTATTTTGCGCCCATCCAAATCTCATTTGACAATGATACGAACTAAAATCCATAGGGCAACGCGAAAAAACCCCTAGCGCAGCTGGATACGACTCATAATGCTGAAATTTTAATCTACTAAAATTTCCATAAAATTCAAATGTAATTCCGTTTGAAAAATCTACATTATTTTTTAATAATACAATATATCCTTTTTCCCCTTTAGGATTTTTCTCCTCATTTTTATTAAATTTTAATGCTTTATTTATTTTATCATATTCTACATCTCCTGTCTTTTGTATACCTGTATCTACCTCACTTCCATCTGTATCTTTTACTATAAAATCATAAAAATTTTCTCCACTTGTATTATCAAGATTCCCTGTATCTCTCCATTCTCCATTTGCTAAACTCATTGGATCTAAATTTAATGCTATATTTTCTGATACTCCTAATGTTGCATTAACATTCCAATTTACTGCTCTTCCTGATAATAATATAAATTCTTTATTTTTATAGTCTATTATATAATCATTTTTAAAATTTATTATTTTCTCTCCTATTGTATAATTATTATTTTTCTTTAACCAATAATATCCTGTTCCATATCTATCTGTTTCTTTATTTTCTTTATTATATTCTATTAATATATTCCATGTTCCTTTTATTAAATTCAATTCACTCCTATCAAATAATCTTGTTCCTATTATTCCTTTATTTGAATCTGTGTTTTCTAAATTTTCTAATTTATCTGTATCACTATTTGGAAGTTGGTCTCCAAAACTATCTTTTAACTCGACAACTCCATCTATTATTGCTTGTATTTCTTTTACTGTTTCTTCATCTAACGCGCTTCCCATCATTCCCAATTTATTTACTATTTCTAGTTCTTTTTCATCTCTTCCAACATATAAAAGTTTACTTTTTATTATTACAAATTTATCTAAATATTCATCTTCTAAACTTGGAATATAATATTTCATTTTTTCTCTTACAGCATAAACCTCAGAATCATCAAAACAATTTATTTCAAGTTCTTCATTATAGCTAGAAAACTTTGACATAAGTTTTGCATCTAACGCATTCGTTATTATCCCATTTTCTCCAATTATCGCATTTAGTGAGACTCCAACTAAAATTAGTAGTACAATGACTGTAAACATATTACTTTACGACTATTTTTTTACTTTTCTATTGACAAATTACTTTTACCATATTAAAATATTTCAAAATAATTCTTTTTTTAATTAA
>CANQOG010000024.1 GCA_947625415.1 uncultured Clostridia bacterium | reverse complement strand
TGAAAGTTGATACATTTTCAATCTTATTAAATAACTTTATCGTATTTTATTATAAATATATCTTGATGTCAATATATGATATTAAAAAATAAAATTCACCCTGCCAAGCAAGATGAATTTAAAAATTATTCTTTAATTTAATGATAAATTTACTAATTCTTATTAATATAAAAAATAAATTTAAAATGAATTTCTATATTTTTGTGTTGTATCAAAACTTTCTGCAACCTCATTTTCTGTCATTGAATAATTATAAAGCCTCAAAGCATAAATTTTACCCTTCGTATAATAAAAATTTCCTGTTCTGTTCACAGGACAAACACCAATAAAAAATGGAGAACTATCGTCATTCCACGTTTCCAATCCCTCTTTGTATCCCTGAGACCCATAATAAGCGAAACCAAAAGATTTTCCATTAATATAATAAGATACTTTATCCAAAGAATCAGCCACATTAATTTTATAAACCAATGTTAAATAAAAATCCTCACCAATAGCATATCCCAAGTCAGAAATATACACTCCAGCTCCAGTAGTATATAAGTTCTCTCCCTGACCTGTATATCTAGGATATTCAGAAAACCTGCAAATCCATTCATCTGCAGCGTAGCCGAACCTCATAGAGTCTGCATAAGAGACATACAAAGATTTCATTTTACTGAAGTACCCTATAGCATAATAATTCTTTACCGGACCATGATTATCGTAGCGTAATCTACTCATATTAGCATACATCTCGAAAGTAAATCCATTACTAAAATCTCCACTCTTTGTTAACTCTAAATATCCTCCTTCTCCTTCTTCATTTTCAGGTGATTCATTAAATAATAATGCTTTATTTTCTTTACTATAACTTACATCTCCATATTTTATTATATTTGCTTCATTTTTTAGATTTTTTTCATTTAGTGTTCCATCTTCATTTACATATTTTTCAAAATTTGTTGGATCCATATTTAATACTGGCATTGGATCCTTTATTGCTAATGTTTCTCCTATGTTCCACTCTTTATAATTCTTTCCAAGTAAATAAAATTCTCTGTTTTTATAATCTATTATATAATCATTTTCTAATGTTACACTTTTTCCATTTATTGTATAACTTCCTTTCTTTATATAATAATATCCTGTTCCATGTGTCTTTATTTTCTCATTACTTTCATTATACTCTATTACTATGTCCCACTTATCTTCATTTTGGGGTACCTTATCATATAATCTTGTTCCTACTAATTCTTCTGGTGTTTCTCCATTATCTCCAACTGGTACTTCAACTTCGTTTCCAAGTGGTAATACACTTCCTGCCAATACTTTTAAATCTTCTACTGAAAAATTTCCATTACTTAATGATGTATCTATTCCTGCATCTTCTGCTATTTTTCTCTCATAATCATCATTTCCTATAAACATTAGTTTCCCATTTAATACTAAAAATTTATCTATATTTTTTTCATCCATTGATTTCATATAATTTTTCATTTCTATACCAGAGCAAGTTATACTTTCACTTAAATTTACATCCATCTCTTCTTTATATGTTGAATACTGACTTAATAATCTTGCATCTAATGCATTCGTTATTATCCCATTCTCTCCAATTATCGCATTTAGTGAGACTCCAGCTAAAATCAGTAGAACAATGACTGTAACCGTATTATTTTATGATTAAAAATTTATGATAAAAACATAATTCCTTTCATTATATCCTCTTTTTTTGCATATATAATAGATTTTATGTATATTTTTTGCATCCAATTAAATATACTATTTATTGGAAATATATCTTTTATTTTAAACTTTATTCCCTTTTTTTCTAAATAAGGGCATGTATATAATTTGCATCCTAAACATTTAACATTACAACGTCCATTGTTTCCTAAATATTCGCAATTTACTAATTTTTCCCCTAATAATAATCCTAGTTGTCTATGTTTTTCAAAATGCCTACAACATCCAGTTTCTAAATCAAAATCTTTTTTATATCCACATTTATTATCACAAAAATCACATAAATTTTTTCCATAAAAATATGAATCTAAATAATCACAAGCTAAATCATAAGCTTTACTATAAATAGAATATTTATCACCATAGCAAATCGGAAATAAAAGTTCTTTAAATTGACAATGAATTATTTTATCATTACAAAAACCTTGTAAAATAATTGTTATATTATTCCATTTTAATAGATAATTTTTATATCTCATAAGTTTTCTTATATATTTTTTTAATATATTTTCATTGCTACTCATTGGTATTACTATTATTATATTGCTCTCTCTTCTAAACATTAGCTTAAATAGGCCTAAACTATCAATATAATCTTTTTTGTTTATATTTGAATTTAATGTATCAACGGTTTTAATAGATAAATTAAATGATTTCATTTTCCCCCCTATTTATACTATATTATAAACTCATCAATTTTGTCTTTTTTTACCAAATAACTATTCTTAGCAAGCATAGCTAATGGTTTATCTGAAAATGAATCTGTATAAAAGTTTTCAATTTTATAATCACTTATAAAATCATTTAATCTCTTAACTTTTTCTTGCCCCTTGCAATTTTTTGAAAGAGACTTACCTGTAGTTTTGTCTACTTTAGTTGCAATACAATAATCAATTCCTAATTCTTTACAAATATCTTTTAATAAAAATTCTGGTGATGCTGAAATAACAATTTTATAATTATTAGATTTCTCTAAAATCTCATTTCTAAAATTACCCTTTCTTGTACTCCAAAATTCACTCACCATTTTATCAATATTATCAAAGCTCTTTAAAAATAAAAAGAATTTTTCTTTAAAATATTCTTTTGGCTTTAATTTAAGTTTATATAATAAAAATCCCAAAAACTGTTTTGGAAAATATTTTAAAATAGACTTCTTTTTATTCAAACAAAAAAAGTAAAAATCAACTGTACTATCATTTTTATATAATGTTTTGTCAAAATCAAATACATCAATTATTTTCATCAAAACGCTCCTATAGCAAATATAATATTCCTAACATTACAATAGCTAAAACTCCAATTAAGACAAGTAAAATTTTATCATGAACAATAACATCTACTGGGTCACCATAAGAATTATTGTTTTCAATATTTAAACTATATTTCATCAAAATTACCATTATAATAGGAATAGTTATTGCTAAATATCCATTTCCTATTCTTGCAATTGTATTATCGTCAACACACCATAAAGAGTAAAATACAATAGTTAAAGTAACACAAACATACATAAATTTGTCTAAAAATTCTTTTGGATATCTTTTCAAAACATCTCTAGAACTATCACCTTGTTTAATAATTTCATTTCTTCTTTTTCCAAATCCCATATAAAATGAACCAGAAATTACTGTTAAATATAGCCATTTTGATATTGCAATATTAGTTAAAACTGAACCATACAAAATTCTATCAACAAAACCAAACACTAATATTACTACATCTATTATTGGGTAATTTTTTAATCCAAATGAATAAAATATATTTGCCAAAAAGTAAAGAAGCTCTAATCCAGTTGCAAAAATAGTATTTTTTAAATCTCTTGATACATAGTAAATTAAAACATTCAAAGAAATTGATATTACAAAAAGAATAACAGATAAAATTTTTGCTTTGTTTTTAGAAACTTCTCCAGAAGCTATTGGTCTCTTACATTTTATAGGATGAGTTTTATCTCTTTCCAAATCTTTTAAATCATTTATAATATAGATACATGAAGACATTAAGCAAAATGATATAAAACCTATAAAACAACTAAGCAATTTACTAGAATTTAAAAGAGCTTGCCCAAAAATAAGAGGCAAAAATATTAAAATATTTTTCAAATAATGTTTTATTCTAATTAATTTTAGATATTTTTTCATTTTTACCCTCCTCTTTTACATCTTCATTCTTACTATTCTTGTATTTTATTTTTTCTCTTATCTTTAAAAGAACTAATAGCTACAATTACAAAACTAACTATTACAAATAAATAAAAATTCACACCTCTACAAAGTAGCATACTGCTAGCAACTTGATTTTTAGGATAAAATTTTTTAAATAACTCTAAAAATCCACCTTCACTAACTCCAACCGCTCCTGGTGATGGAATTCCTGAAACTGTAGCAAATAATACTGCTTGCATCGACAATACTTCAAAAATATTTGAAGTATTATATCCAAATGAACGATAAATCCAATATGGAACACTATAATAAATCAAAAATTGAATATATGTTGTAATTATAGTTTTTAAAATTAATAATTTATGTGTTTTAACATAATTTGCGTTTGCTTGATATTTAGAAAGTTCATTTTCCATCCATTCTTGCTTTTTATCCATATTTTTAATTTTAAAAAACTTCATAACTTTTACTGCAAAGCCAATTATCCAGTTTGTAACCCTTTTAGAACAAATAGAAATTATTAGAAGAGCTAAAGCGCTACTATTTAGCAATATTCCAATAACAAAAAATACTATTAAAGCAGTATTCATATATTGATAATTAAAAATCAAACTAACTAAACCTAATGAAATTGTAGCAATCTGCATTGACGTTAAATTTATAAGTAAAGCAAGAGTTGAATTTGCCACATTTAAACCATCTCTATTCATATAGTAAATTTCCATTGGCTGACCTCCAGAAGCCGCTGGAGTAATTGAACTGAAGAAAAATCCTATCAATGTATATCTAAAGTTTCTTAAAAAACTTGATTTTTCTCCTAAAGCTTTTAAAGTTCTACTCATATTTATTGTTTCAAGCATAAAATATAAAATCATAAAACCGAACTGCAATAAAAACGAATTTTAAATCTGCACTTCTTACAAGTTTAAATATTTCAGTTGGATTTTGGTCCTTAAAAATAATATAAAATGTTATAAAAATTAAAACTAAAAATAAAAGTAAATTTCTAACTGATTTTTTTGTATCTTTCTTATCCATTAATCCATTCCCTTTAAAACTTTTTCTATATCCTCTTTTGTAATTTTTCCTTCTCTTAAAATATGTATTTCATTATTCTCAACTTTTACAATTGTTGATGCAACACACAATTTACTCTTTCCACTATCAATAAAATAATCTATTTTTCCTTTAAAATCTTTAATAATATCATTATATTCAGTTCCGACTAGTTTTACCAGAAATATTTGCGCTAGGCGTAGCAAGTGGCTTTCCGAACTTCTTTTATCAATTTTAAGGCTATTTCATTTTCTGGCATTCTAACTCCTATTGAATTTCCACCAGCAGTTACAATATCAGGTACTTTAGGAGATTTTTTCAAAACTATTGTAAGTGGACCTGGGAAAAATTTTTCCATTATTTTTCTTTCAACGTCTGAAATATTAATTGCAACCTCTTCTATCATTGAAAAGTCACTTACTAATACGCTTAATGGCTTTTCTTTTGGTCTTTGCTTTACTTCATATATTTTGTTTACAGCTGTTACATCAAAGCAATTTGCACCAATTCCATAAACAGTTTCTGTAGGAAAAATAACTATTCCACTTTTATTTATTGCTTCTGCTACTTCTTTTAACTTATCATATTCAATTCCATTTTTAAAATCGATATATTTTTCCACTTTTTATCCTCTACATATTAAAAAGCAAGTATTAAATATTACTTGCTAAAAAAATCTAGTATTAATCTATAAAATTTACAGAACTATTATAACATCATAATCCATATATTTCAACCAATTTTAGAAAAATTTAAGGTTTAAAAATTAAGTTTAAGTATTTCTTATTAATAACCTTAAAAATATTGTTACATGTATTATTTTATGCTATAATTATGCTGTTATATTTTAAATTTAAAAATAATTTTATAATAGGAGATTACTATGTTTAAATTAGTTTCAGAATATAAACCAACTGGTGACCAGCCAGAAGCAATTGAATATCTTTCAAAAGGAATTTTAGATGGGAAAAAATTTCAGACATTGCTTGGGGTAACAGGTTCTCGGAAAAACTTTTACAATGGCAAATATTATTCAAAAAGTTCAAAAGCCTACTCTTGTTTTGGCTCATAATAAAACTTTAGCAGGACAACTTTACTCTGAATTTAAAGAATTTTTCCCAGAAAATAATGTTGAATACTTTGTCAGTTACTATGACTATTATCAGCCAGAAGCTTATATTGCTCAATCTGACACATATATAGAAAAAGATTCCTCAATAAATGATGAAATTGATAAGCTCCGTCATAGCGCTACTGCTTCACTTTTTGAAACTAGAGATGTAATTATAGTTGCCTCTGTTTCTTGTATCTATCGGACTTCGGAGACCCTATTGATTATGAAAATATGATAGTTTCTCTTCGCCCACGGACAAAGCAAATCTAGAAATGAAGTTATGAAAAAATTAGTAACTATGCAATATTCTCGTAATGAAATGGACTTTAAAAGAGGAACTTTTAGAGCAAAAGGTGATATTTTAGAAATTTACCCTTCTAATGAAGAAGAACGTGCAATTAGAGTTGAATTTTGGGGTGATGAAGTTGAAAATATTTCTGAAATAAATCCATTAACTGGAAAAGTAATCGGAACTCGTAATCACATTATGATTTATCCTAATTCTCATTACGTTACAACTAAAGAAAAAATGGAAAAGGCTTTAATTACTATTGAACAAGAAATGGAAGAAAGAGTTAAATTTTTCAAAGAGAACAAAAAATTAATCGAAGCTCAAAGAATTGAAGAAAGAACTAATTTTGATATTGAGATGTTAAAAGAAACTGGCTTTTGTCAAGGAATTGAAAATTATTCAAGACATATAAGTGGTAGACCTGCTGGTTCTCCCCCTTATACTTTATTTGATTATTTTCCAGATGACTTTTTGCTTCTAGTTGATGAATCACACGCTACAATTCCTCAAGTAAGAGCTATGTACAATGGCGATAGAGCTAGAAAAGAATCATTAGTAAACTATGGATTTAGACTTCCATCTGCATTTGACAATAGACCTTTAAAATTTGAAGAATTTGAAGAAAGAATAAATCAAGTAATATTTGTCAGCGCTACTCCTGCTGATTATGAAAAAGAGCATTCAAAAGAAAATGTTGTTGAACAAATTATTCGTCCTACTGGACTTTTAGATCCTAAAATAGAAGTTAAACCTACTGAAAACCAAATTGATGATTTAATCGAGCAAATTCATGAAAGAGTAGAAAAACAAGAAAGAGTTTTAGTTACAACTTTAACAAAGAAAATGGCTGAAGATTTAACAGCTTATCTTAGAAACGCTGGTATACGTGTAAAATATATGCATTCTGACACTAAAGCCTTAGAAAGAATGGAAATTATCCGTGATTTAAGAATTGGAGAATTTGATGTTTTAGTTGGAATTAACCTTTTAAGAGAAGGTCTTGATATTCCTGAAGTTTCTTTAGTTGCAATATTAGATGCAGATAAAGAAGGTTTCCTTCGTTCAGAACGTTCACTTATTCAAACAATTGGTAGGGCTGCTAGAAATACAGAAGGAAAAGTTATAATGTACGCTGATGAACTTACAGACTCTATGGATAAAGCAATTTCAGAGACAAACAGACGTAGAAAAATTCAAGAAGAATATAATAAGAAACATGGAATTACTCCTCAAACAATTAAGAAATCTGTTAGAGATACAATTAAAGCTACAATTACAGATGATATTAAATCTGAATATGATATTAAGCCAGATGAAAGTTTAGAAGAAGTTGTTTCAAGATTAACTGATGAAATGCTAAAACATGCTCAAAATATGGAATTTGAACAAGCAGCAAAACTTCGTGACAAAATTAAAGAACTTGAAAAATTTATAGATGATAAGCAAATATTACCATCAAAAAAATAGAAGAATTAAATTTCTTCTATTTTTTCTTCTTTATTAATTTTTCCAGCTTTTTTGGTAAAAACAAATAATTTACTAAATACATAGTTTGAAATTGTAATAACTACTTGTGAAAATAATTTCATAATTTTATCATTAAATTTAAGCAAGCTAACACCTATAGCCATTATAGCCATATCCATTAGAAGTGTTATTACTCTTGAACCAACAAACTTGCCAGCTTCTTTTAATTTATTTTTTTCTTTACTTTCAAAAACAAATTTTCTATTTGTAAAATATGCAAATATAACACCTGATGTCCAAGATAAAATATTTGCAATTTGAAGTTCAACACTGTTTTTTGGATTTAAAAATGTAAAAACACAACCATAATATACTGCTAATGCTAAAACTGTTGTAAGACCGCCTACTATTAGATAATTCACGATTTCTTTATATTTATGATACATATCCCAACACCAATTCCAAAGCTTCTTCATTTCGTTCTCCTTTTAAATCTACACATTTGATATAATAACATATATTTTAAAAAAATGCAAGAATAAATATATCAACAATCTTTACATTTGAAATTGAGAATTATATAGGTCAGCGTAAAAGCCTCCTTTTTCCATAAGCTCTTCATGATTTCCTTGTTCAATAATATTTCCATGATTCATAACTAAAATCAAATCAGCATTTTTAATTGTTGATAATCTATGAGCAATTATAAATGAAGTTTTTCCAACCATTAATTTATCCATAGCTTTTTGAACAAGCTCTTCTGTTCTTGTATCAACATTTGAAGTTGCTTCATCTAAGATTAAAAATGGAGAATCTTCAATCATTCCTCTAGCTATTGTTAAAAGTTGTCTTTGACCACTTGAAACACTATCATTATCTGAAAGATTACTATCATATCCTCTTGGAAGGGTTTTTATAAAATGATTTATTCCAACTGTTTTACAAACATCAATAACTGTTTCATCAGCTACATTTTTTCTATTATAGACAATATTTTCTTTTACAGTTCCATTAAATAGCCATGTATCCTGTAAAACCATAGTAAACAAACCATGGATATTTTCACGAGTTAACTCTTTTGTAGAAACTCCATCAATTTTTATATCTCCTGAATTTATATCATAGAATTTCATTAAAAGATTAACCATCGTAGTTTTTCCGAGCTCCTGTTGGTCCAACAATTGCAATTTTCTGACCAGGCTCAGCCGTAGCCGTAAATCCATTTATTGTTGGATGGTCATTTCCATCATATTTGAAAACAACATTATCAAACTCAATTTTTCCCTTAACTTTATCTTTATCTAAAAATTTAGTTATATTTTCTTGTGAATTCATTTCTTCTTCATCTAGAAATTCAAAAACTCTTTCAGATGCAGCAGCAGATGATTGAAGCATATTCATTGCTTGAGCAATTTGTGACAATGGTGATGTAAATAATCTTACATAAGTAATAAAAGCTACAATTACACCAAAACTAATTATTTCTTTCATTGTTAAAATTGCTCCGACAACACAAACAGCTACATATCCAAAGTTTCCAATAAAGTTCATAAGTGGAGTCATTAATCCACCTAAAAATTGACTTTTTCTATTTGCTTCATAAACTGCCCTATTATATCTATCAAACTTTTCATCTGCTTCTTTTTTGCCGTTATAAACTCTTACAACATTTAAGCCAGAATAAATCTCTTCAATATGAGCATTTAAGTTTCCTAATTCTCTTTGACGAGCTGAAAAATATTTTTGAGCTTTTCCTAAAATTAAAAACATAAATGAGAAACCAATTATACTTGCTCCAATTGCAGTAAAAGCTAAAATCCAGTTTGTCTTAAACATCATAAATAGTGTTCCTAAAAATAATGTAACACTACTTACTAATGTAGCAAGTGACTGATTTGTACTTTGAGCAATTGTATCTACATCATTTGTTACTCTTGACAAAACATCACCTGTTTGATGTTTATCAAAATATTTTAATGGCAATTTATTAATTTTCAAAGAAATATTATTTCTTAGTCTTCTTGCAAAATTATTTGCAACATCTGTCATTGCAAGTGATTGAATAAATGTAAATATTGCGCTTGTTATATACATTATAGCCAAAACAATTGCTATATTTTTAATCACATTCATATCAAGCTTTGGCTTAACAACTTTTTGAACTGACTCTGGTAATTCATCAATTATTTTGTAAATACTTTCTGCATCTGAATTTTGACCTAAATTAGCTACTTTCTTTGAAACTTCAATTTGATCTTCTACACTTATTGTAACACCATCAATTTCATAATCTGACATATTTCCAGTTTGAAGATTTGCTAAATTTGCCATAACAATTTTAAAATTATCTTGATTAATAACAATACCTTTTTGGATTTCATTTGCTAAATCTTTTAATTTATCAGGTGCCATAATTGAAAGAACAGAACCTGCTATTGCTAAAATCAATGAAATAACAATTAATACCTTAAAATGTGATAACTCTTTAAATAACCTACTAACAGCTACCTTAAAATTCTTTGGTTTTTCAGCTGGTCCTCTTCTCATTGGACCACGTCTTGGAGGATTATTTCTTCTTTCTTCTATTCCGCATTTTCTAATTCCTCCTTTGATAATTGTGATAAAGCTATTTGTCTATACACTTCACAAGTTTCCATTAGCTCTTTATGTTTTCCTTGCCCAACAACAACTCCTTCATCTAAAACTATTATTTTGTCAGCATTCATAATTGTTCCAATTCTTTGAGCAACAATTAATGAAGTAGCCCCACCAGTATATTTTTTTAGTTCCCTTCTTAAATTACTATCTGTTTTATAATCTAAAGCTGAAAATGAATCATCAAAAATATAGATTTCTGGCTCTCTTGCTATAGCTCTAGCTATTGATAATCTTTGCTTTTGTCCTCCTGAAATATTAGTTCCTCCGTGAAGCAATATGTGAATTATACCCTTCATCCATTTCTTCAACAAAATCTTTAGCTTGAGCAACTTCAACAGCTTTTTTTATTAGTTTTTCACTCTTATCTCCATTTTTGCTCTCACCATAAGACACATTAAAATTAACACTTCCATCAAACATAACAGATTTTTGTGGAATATATCCAAGTTTATTATATAATTTTTCTAATTTATAATCTTTAACATTTATTCCATCAACTAGAACTTCTCCATCTGTAGCATCATAAAATCTAGGAATTAAGTTAATTAATGTAGATTTTCCAGAGCCAGTCGAACCAATAAATGCAACTGTATCGCCTTTATCTGCTTTAAATGAAATATCTTTTAATAAATATTCTTCAGCATCTGGATATTTAAATGAAACATTTTTAAACTCAACAGTTCCAATCTCTTTAGCTGTATCACCAGTTAATTTTCCATCTTTAATAGAACATTCTGTATCTAAAACTTCATTTATACGGTCAGCAGATACTTTAGCTCTTGGAAGTATCATAAATATCATAGCAAGCATTATAAATGACATTATAACTTGCATTCCATAAGAACTAAACACAACCATATCTCCAAATAAGCCTATTTTATCAGCCATTCCCACATTCATAATTAAATGGGCTCCAATATAATAGATTCCTAGAGTTAAAAAATACATTATTAAATACATTATTGGAGATAAAATTGACATTGCTTTTTGATTAAATAATTGAGTATTTGTAAGTTCATTATTTACTTCATCAAATTTCTCTTCTTGATAACTTTCAGCGTTAAAAGCTCTTACAACTCTTATTCCAGTCAAATTTTCTCTAGCAACACCATTTAATTTGTCTATTAATTTTTGAACTCTTTTAAATCTAGGAATTACTATTCCCATAAGAGTTCCAATAGTTATTAATAAAATTACAACTCCTGCTCCTGTCACAGCGCTCCATTGCCAACTTTTATTTAATATTTTTGTAATAGCCCAAATAGCGTTAATTGGAGCTTTTATAAGCATTTGCATTCCCATAGCAATAAACATTTGAATTTGAGTTATATCATTTGTAGTTCTTGTAATTAAACTACTCGTTGAAAATTGTTTAATTTCAGCAGTTGAAAGCTCTTCCACTTTTGAAAACAATTTTTTTCTAACACTAAAAGAAAATCTTGCTGAAACATTTGAAACTAAATATCCAACAATTATTGCAGATATTAAACTGGCAAAAGCACAAGCCATCATATATCCACCATTTTTTAAAATTTCAGACATCTCGCTTCCGCTCAGTTTGAACTAAACGAGTAATTTCAGACATATAATCTGGCATTTTTAATTCAAGCCAAACTTGTGAAAATATTAATACAAAACTTATTAATATTACTAACACATCTTTTTTAGTTAAATTCTTTGCTAATTTAAACATAAATTTTCCTTTCCATAGTTATAAAATTAAAATCTTAAAATCAAATATGATAACAAAAATGATTACTATATTTGATTTTATACTAACAATCTTAAAGTAATATTAAAAATTGGTAAGTTTTGCTTACCAATTATTTAAAAATAAATCTTTTCTTTATAAAATAATTTACCAAATATATAATTGTATTTACTATAATTTTAATTAAAACTATATAGCTTAAAAATACTTTGCTTAATAAATCTATAATTACACTATTAATTAACATTTGAACTATAAATAATATTGCATATTTTATAAACTCTTTTCTTCCCTCTTCGCTTCCGCCATTTTTAAATACCCAAAATTTATTAATTCCAAAATCAAAAAATCCTGAAATAATTCTAGCTACTATATTTGACCAAAAAACATCTAAAATTTCAAATACATTTAAAAATAACCAGAAAAATAAAATATCTAATATAGCGCAAATTATAGAAGATACAACATTTTTAAAAAAATCTTTATAAATTCTAATTGAATCTAAAAGTGGGTTAAAATAACTTACATTATTTTCTTCATAAACTGTTTCAATTGGAACACATTCTATCCTACAATTTTTATCTTTACACCATTTCATTAAAGCATTCATTTCATATTCATAACGAGTTCCTTCTATTTTCAAACTCATATCAAAATATTTTCTAGGAATTCCTCTTAACCCTGTTTGCGTATCTGAAATCGACTTTCCTGACACTACTTTTAAATATAAGCTAGAAAATTTATTTCCAAATTTATTTCTAAATGGAACACCTTTTTTATCAAAATCTCTAACTCCAAAAACAACAGCTTTACTATCCATTTTATTAACTACTTTTTCAACATCTTTTATCAAATGTTGACCATCACTATCCATAGTGACAATTCCTTTTAAATTTGTGTTATCTTTAATGAATTTTATTCCATCTTTTAAAGAAGCTCCTTTGCCTTTATTTACTTCATGAACAATAACTTTAACACCATATTCTTCAATAATTCTAAAATTTTTCCTTGTCTCTTCTTTAGAACCGTCATCAACAAAAAATATATTATTAAAATTTTCTGCTTTTAAAGCTTTTACTATCTCAATTATATTTTCTCTAGGATTTAGAGATGGTATTAATATTGCAACATCGTCTTTTACCATTCAGACTTCCTTTCTAAATAACAGCTAGCATTACTCTAATCAAAATTGTAATATTTACCCATAAGCTTAAATAATATGGTATATTTTCATCTATTTTCAAACAATCCTTTTTACTTGGTAAGCAAATTAAAAACATAAGCATTACTGGAATATAATATCTAGCTTGAACTCCACCAATTTCTGGAGAACCAACATCAGCATTTTCTGATGTCCATTGCAAATATAATGAAGTATAAATTATTGAGATTATTAAAAATCCAGTTATAATTATAAAAGTTGTTTTTAACTTTCCTAAACTTAAATTTGCTTCTTCTTTATAAATACATATAAGTAAAGCTATAAAATAAATAATTTGGGCAAGCTGTGTTGGCTCAAATATATTTTGTAAAATTGTATGATTAGTTGTAAACGAAAAGAAAAAATTCCAATTTGTTAAAATACTATTTCCTAATATTGCAATATAATTTAATGGATGTGATAATATAAATTCTTTCTGTAATTTCATATTTTCATAAGAATTATCCATTGAACCTGAAACCATTACAACATTTATTAATGTAACAATTAATACAATTCCACATATTATTCCAAGAACCTTTATTTTTTGCTTATTGTTTTCACCAAAACACTCTTTAGGTAATAAAAATATTAATAAAAACTCAAGCGCATATACCATTTTAGAACATCCAGCTAAAATTCCAGCAACTATTATTATAGCTATGTCTTTCACTGAAATCTTCTTTTTATCATGATATAACTTATACCAAACAGCAATAAAGATTATTATTGAACTATTTGTTAAAAGGTCTGCAGTAACAGTAGCTGCCGAACTTATAAGAATTGGCATTAAACAAAATAACGCCATAAAGTCTTTTCTTTTTGGCATAATTTTTATAGCATATATTGATGAAATCAAATATACTAAAAAACCAAAAAATCTAGCAGATATTACTATTGAAAATAAATTTGATTTTATTAAAAATCCAAAAAACCATACTGGTATTAAATATGGTAAATATGATAAAGGTGTATAAAGCCTTGCTCCTCTATATTTATTTGCTTCTACTAAATCACTATTTACTATTTTTACATTTAAATATGAAAAATTTCCTCCATGTTTAGGAATATTATTAGTATCTAAAATTACTTTAGGAATTTGATATTCACCAGAATCTGTTGTTTTGCTATTAAAGAAAAATGAATAAACTCTAGAAAAATGAGCTGTTTCATCTATCCCTCGAAGTAATGGAGAAATAAAAATATATCCTACACATATAAAAGTAGCTATTATAACAAATTTCTTAATTATACTTAATTCTTTTTTTGAAAATAATAATACTATCAAATTCAAAACTACATCAATTCCAATAAGAACTCCTACTTTAACTTTTTCCTTAATAGTATCGATAGAATTATTAAATATAAAGTCTTTCAAAAAATAAACAATCGTTAAATTAAATAGAATCAAAAATATGAAATTTATTTTTTTCTTCATTACATCCCCTATTATTTAAATAAAATATTTTCGTTCTCTTCACCAATTCCTATAAATTTAATTGGAACACCAACAACTTCTTCTATTCTTTGTAAATATTTTTCTGCTTCTTCACATAAATCTTCTCTAGCAGCAGCTTCTAAAACATCTTCAAAATTTCCATCAAACTCTTCATAAATTGGTTCGCATTTTGCAAGATATGCTGGATTACTTGAAAACTTATTTGTAACTTTTCCATCATATTTATAAGCAACACAAAGTTTAATCTTATTTAATTTTCCAACAACATCTAAATGATTTACAGCCAAAGCTGTAATTCCATTAACTTGAACAGCATATTTTAAGGCATTTAAATCAAGCCAACCACATCTTCTTGGTCTTTTTGATATAGTTCCATATTCATGACCTAAATCTCTAATTTTATTAGCTAGTTCTACATCTTCTAATTCTTCAGTCAAAAATGGACCTTCTCCATCACGAGAAGAATAAGCTTTTACAACTCCATATACTTCTCCTATTTGCTTATGATTAAGACCTGTTCCAGATAAAATTCCACCTATTGTAGAATTTGATGATGTAACATAAGGATATGTTCCTAAATCTAAATCCAAAAGTGTAGCTTGTGAGCCTTCACAAATTATTCTTTTATTTTGTTTTACAGAATCTTGTAAAAAGTTTACTGTATCACATACATAAGGCTCTAAAACTTTACTATATTCAGAATATTCTTCTAAAATTTTATTATAATCTAAAGCTTCTTTTTCATAACTTTCTAAAATTTTATTTTTAACTTCAATATTTCTTTTTAGCAATTTTGAAAATCTTGTTGCAACAAAATCTTGAACTCTAATTCCAAATCTTCCAGCCTTATCACTATAAGCTGGTCCACTACCTGTAAGAGTTGTTCCTACTTTATCTTGTCCTCTTAATTCCTCTTCAAGATTATCTAATTTTATATGATATGGTAAAATAACATGAGCTTTTTCACTTATTTTTAAATTATCTAAATTATATCCGTTTTCTTTTAGCAAATTAATTTCATTAACTAAAATTTTTGGATCTACAACAACTCCATTTGCAATTACAGCTGTTACGTCTGAATTTAAAACAGCTACTGGAATAAATCTTAAAACATATTTCTTATCATTAAAAATAACTGTATTTCCAGTATTACTTCCTCCAGAGCATCTAACTACTATATCAGCGTTTTTTGCTAGATATTCCATAACTTTGCCTTTTCCTTCATCTCCAAAAAATCCGCCTAAAACAACATCAACCATATTTACCTCACAAAAAATTTTAATATTTCAAATTATCATTATTATATATCATCTGTCAAAATTGTCAATACTTTTTTAGACCCTTCAAAAATGTTAATTTTTGAATAAAGATTTAAAAAAACCTTTTCCATTTTTAGAATAAACTTCTAAAATCGAACCAGATATTATTGGAATTTGTGGAGCTAGATGCCCTATATCTACATTTGAAACTATTGGAAAAGCAAAATCACTTAATACATCTAAAATAGCTTGATTATATGAAATATCATAATCCTCTCTTACCATTAATGGTCTTCCAAAAATAATTCCTTTACAATTGTCAAATAACCCTATATTTTTCATTCTCCAAAGAGTTCTATAAGTTTCTGGAGTAGTACCTTCATATTCCTCTAAGAACCAAACTATTCCATCTTCTTTATATTTTTCACAATATTCTTTAAGCTTATCAAACTTGCTTCCTATTATAACTTCACGAAGCAAATCGATACAACCTCCAATACATCTTCCTCTAAAAGAAATTTCATCTTCACCTTTTAAATTTATCCATTTAACATCATCTACTAAATTAAACTCATAATACGGATTTTCTTCATCTTCTAAACTTACTATTCCAAATTTTTCACATTTATCATAAGAATTTTGAGTAAATTCTTCTTTTTCCATTAATCTCAAAGAATTAGTCAAACTTTCATGCAATCTACTCATTCCAAAGCTTTTAAAATTTGGACCATAAATTGAAGCTATATCACATAAAGTATTAAAAGTTAAAGTTAAAGTTGTACAGTCAGAATATCCCATTATCCATTTTGGTGGCAATTCTGAAATCTTCTTAAAATCCAAATATTCTAGTATTTCACAAGCAAAATCTCCACCCTCAAGAAAAATTATAGCTTTAACATCTTCATTTTTATAAAGTTCCATAAACTCATCTGCTCTTTCTATTCCGGTTGCTACTTCTTCCTCTATTATATGTTTTACAATTTTCAGTTATTTTAACTTTATATCCTAAATTCTCTATATTTCTTATAGCATTTTCAAATCTTAACAAATTCATCTCATCATCAATTCCTGATGAAATCGCTGTAACTCCTATATAATCACCTTTATTTAACTTTTCTGGATATTTCATAATTCCTCCCACATTAAATTTTCATTCAAATCTTATCATAATCTCATATCATAATCAATAAATTCAAAATATTTTTATTATATACCAATTTGACATTTTTGACATTTTAGAATAATTATGATATCATTATAAGTGTGTAGCAGTGTTTGCATTTTACACACTCTGAGTTCTTACTCAGAGATCTTTGGTTACCAAGGGAGGTTTTTTTATGGTAACCCGTTATCCGACCTGCGAGGCCAATGGTCGCGAGCATGCTGAACGCATTGCTGCGATGTATCGTAGTCCCGGAGTTACCGTGACTATCGAACACGGTAACATCCCGCAGTGGGGTTCCGGAATCCCCGGTTCATCCACCTACGGGCGTAGCGAGCGTGGGTATACTGTGGTCGTCGATGACCACAAGCCCCGCAAGCGCTACATCTGATAACGTTTTCTTCCTCACTTGCAAAAAGCGGGTGGGGAAGAACTTTTTTATAATATAAAAAACCCCCCTATAACTAGAGGAGCATAAATATTAATTATTTTAATTGTTTCATTACTTCTTCAGCAAAGTTTTCTTCTTTTTTCTCAATTCCTTCGCCTTTTTCAAATCTAACAAATCTTGTTACTTCAGCTTGATTTGACTTTAACATATCAGAAACTTTTTGATTTCCATCTTTAACAAAAGGTTGATCAACTAAACAGATTTCACTATAAAATTTTCCAATTCTTCCTTGAACCATTTTTTCAGCAATTTCAGCAGGTTTTCCTTCATTCATAGCTTGTATTTTTAAGATTTCCATCTCTTTAGCAACTCTGTCTTGTGGAACTTCTTTATCATATACATATTCAGGTCTAGCTGCTGCAATTTGCATACAAACATCTTTAGCAACAACTGATTCACCTTTAGCCATATCTACTAAAACAGCAATTTTTCCATCTCCATGAATATAGCTTTCAATTAAACCTTCTGTCTCAAATCTATCAAATCTTCTAATTGTCATATTTTCACCGATTGTATAGATTTTATCTTTTAATACATCTTCAACAGTTTTATCTGTATCTAAATATTTTGTAGCAAGTAAAGCTTCTACATCCTTTGGATTTGCTTTAGCTATAATTTTAGCAACATCAGCAACAAAAGTTCTAAATTCTTCATTTTTAGCAACAAAATCTGTTTCAGCATTAACTTCAACTATTGAACCAACTTTTTTGTCGTCTGTAACATAAGTAGCAACTAAACCTTCAGCAGCTATTCTTCCAGCTTTTTTACCAGCTTTAGCAATTCCTCTTTCTCTTAAAAGCTCTGCAGCTTTTTCCATATCTCCGTCAGCTTCAGTTAAAACTTTTTTGCAGTCCATCATTCCTGCACCAGTTTTATCTCTTAATTCTTTTACCATGCTTGCACTTACCATAACTACCTCCAACCATTTTAATTAGAATTTTATTATCATATAAAACTTCTAAATTATTTTTTATTTTCATCAAAATTCTAAAATATAAAAATCTTTATTCTTCTTCGCTATTTTTACTGTCTTCTTCTTCACTTGCAACAATCTCTTCCATTGAAGGTTCTTCATTTGAATTTTTAGAAATTTCTTGTTCAACTGTATCTTCAGTAGTAGAAACTTCTCCATCAACACCTTGTTTTCCTTCAATAACACTATTTGCAATACAATCAGCTATCAATTTAACAGCTCTAATTGCATCATCATTTCCAGGAATAGCATAGTCAACATCTTCTGGATTACAGTTAGTATCTACTAAACCAACAACTGGAATTCCTAATTTATGAGCTTCAAGAACAGCAATATGTTCTTTCTTAGGATCAACTACAAACATAACTCCTGGAATTTCTTTCATATCTTTGATTCCTCCAAGATTTTTTTGTAATTTTTCCATCTCTTTCTTTAAAAGAATAACTTCTTTTTTAGGTAATACTTCAAAAGTACCATCTTCTTGCATTCTTTCTAAATCTTCTAATCTTTTAATTCTTCCTTGAATTGTATTAAAGTTTGTAAGCATACCACCTAACCATCTTTGGTCAACATAGTACATATTGCATTTTTCAGCAGCTTCCTTAATACATTCTTGAGCTTGCTTTTTAGTTCCTACGAAAAGAACTGTCTTTCCTTCTTCAGCTTGCTCTCTTACGAAGTTATATGCTTCGTCTAATTTTTTTGATGTTTTTTGTAAATCGATAATGTGGATTCCATTTCTAGCTTGGAAAATATATTCAGCCATTTTTGGATCCCATCTTCTAGTTTGATGTCCAAAATGAACACCAGCTTCTAGTAATTGTTTCATTGCAACTACTGCCATTTTAAAATTCCTCCTTGATTTTGTTTTTACCTCTGTATATCTTAAAACGCTTAAAACTACTATTTTTCAAGCACCAATTTTAAACTAGATATACATGCGTAATAAAATTTTTGCAAAATAAAAGGTATAATCTTCCATTTCGCAACAAGAAGATTATACCAGCAAAACGCCTATTTGTCAACAGTTTTTTAGAATTCTACTTTAATAATTTACATTTTTCATTTCTTTCTAAAAACTTTTCTTCAATTTTATCTACAATCTCAGATATTCCTTCTGTTTTTCCTTCATCAACCGCATCTTTTAATTCCTCAACTTTTGTAGAAATTGTAGCTTCTAAGCCTGCTAAAGATGGATTACTCATTGGATCACTAAATTTTGCAATTTCTGCAATTTTTTCCACCTTTTTCTTTAATTCTTTATCTTGAACTTTTTTTGCAACTAAACTTAAGTCAGATGCTATAGATTTTACAAAATATACCTTTACTTTTTGTTCTTCTTCTAAATCAGAAACTATATTAGTTGCCATAAAAGCATTAATTACAAAGAACAAATAAACTGCATGTAATACTATCTCTAATATTGCTAAAAGAGATACTGGACCTTCATTTAAAATCATACAAAATAGGCCTAAAAGTAATTGCGCTCCAAAATAAATAGTTGTAACATAGTATATTGAAAATTTATCTAAAATTGACTTTACTTCTTTGCCTTTGCCATTTTTAGTAGCAAAATATGGTAAAACCATCATTATAATAGTAGCAATTAATGAAAATGTCCAGCCTAACCAAAAGCCAGTTTCTTTATCATCTCCCCAAATTATAAATGTAATTACTGTATAAACTAAAAATATTATAACAGGTAAAAATGAAACTAACATCTTATTATTAATTTTTTTCTCGCTCATTTTATTCTACCCCTTTCAAATTATTCTTCTCTTTTTGTTCCACATTCTGGGCAGAATTTTTCATTTTCATTTAAAATTCTTCCACATTTTGAACATTTATATCCACCTTTTTCTTCTATTTTATATCCACAATTTGAACAGAATTTAGCGCCTTCTTGCAATTCTTGCCCACATTCTGGACAAAATTGTTTATTAGTAGTTTTAGCATTGCTTGCATTTCCAAAACCTAAAAATCCATTATTTACATTAGGTTTAGTTGGATCATTAAGATTTACTCCTCCAAGATTTCCTTGATTTGCCATTCCACTACCTAGACCTTGCATTCCTTTTTGCATCATTGGACTAGCAGTATTTGAAAGCATTTGTCCAAAAGCAAAAGCTATTGGCATTCCAGCCATCATTCCAGTAGCTGAACCAGCTCCATTTCCTTCATTTGAAGCATATCTTTTAGCAATATCTGCAAGTTGTTCATCCATCCAGTTATAGCCAAGAATTCCTTGTTCCATTCTCTTATTAAGAGCTTCTTGAACTCTAGCTTTTTCATCATCTGGAATATGAATTGTAGATACATAAAAGTTTGGAATCTCTATTCCATATTCATCCATCTCTTCATTAATTTTTTGTTGTAAGGCTTGAGAAATCTCTTCTATATGTTGATTTACAACAACATAACTTACTTGCCCCATAAGTTTAGCAAGATGAGCTTTAACTTTTACAATAACTTTTTCTCTAAAATAATTTTCAATATCAGAAGTATTTATACTATCTTGTGTTCCAACAACAGTTACTAAAAATTTTCTCGAATCTTTAATTTTTACTTCCATAGAGCCACTTGCACCAACATTTAATTGAATAAAAAATTGTGGATCTAAAACTTCAAATTTACTAGTTGTTCCCCATTTTACGTCTAACGCAACAGCTTTGTTTATAAAATAAACCTCGCAATGAAATCTAGTTTTTCCATCTGTTGGTAAATTAATAAGTTTCTTTAATAATGGAATATTTGCTGTTTCTAGAGTATATCTACCAGGACCAAATAAATCTAAAGCTTGTCCATCTCTAAAGAAAACGGCTTCTTGAGATTCATGAACTATAAGTTGTGAACCAGTGTTAAAGTCTTCTTTATCACTTTTCCAAACTAAAGTTTTATCATCTCCTTCAAATTGAATAATCTCAGCTATTTCCATGAATTTATCCTCCGTTTTAAAATTTTTACTTTTACGTAAATATATTATCATAACTAACTAAAAAAGTAAATAATTTTTTATAAAAAACAAAAATGAGACTGCAAAGCAATCTCATTAATAAACCATAATCTATTCAGCATCGTCAGCTTCAACAGCCTCAGCGTCATCAGCTTTTTCGTATGCATCTAATATAGCCTTCTCGATTTTAGCTCTAGTTTCTTGATTAATTGGATGAGCTATATCTTTGAATACTCCAGTTGGATTTTTTCTACTTGGCATAGCCATGAATAATCCATTTTGGCTTTCAATAACTTTGATATCATGAACAACAAATTCATTATCAAAAGTTACAGAAGCGATAGCTTTCATTTTTTTCTCTGA
>CANQOG010000023.1 GCA_947625415.1 uncultured Clostridia bacterium | reverse complement strand
AAATGAAGGTTTTTCCTTATTTTTTATTAGAATTTTAAAATATTTTTATATTTTTTCAAAAAAAACCGAAACTTAAACAATAATATATTCAAAAATAACAATCATATCAGGCTTCCCTGCTCCTTGTAAAATATTTCAAAGCTTAATAAAGTTACTTTTTATAAATATTTTTTCAAGAATTTTCCTGTAAAACTTTGTGGATTTTTAGCAACCTCTTCTGGAGTTCCTGTTGCAATAATTTGCCCACCATTTTCTCCACCTTCTGGTCCCAAATCAATAATATAATCAGCAGTTTTTATTAAATCAAGATTATGCTCGATAATTATTATTGTGTTTCCACCAGTTGCCAATCTTTGCAAAATTTCAATTAGCTTTTTAACATCTTCCATATGAAGACCTGTTGTAGGTTCATCTAATATATACAAAGTTTTTCCAGTAGGTCTCTTTGAAAGTTCTGTTGCAAGTTTAACTCTTTGAGCTTCTCCACCAGAAAGAGTTGTTGACTGTTGCCCAAGTTTTATATATCCTAGTCCAACATCATAAAGTGTTTGAATCTTTTGCTTAATTCTAGGAAGATTCGTAAAAAATTCCAAAGCTTCTTCAACAGTCATATCTAAAACATCAGAAATATTTTTTCCTTTATATTTAACTTCTAAAGTTTCTCTATTATATCTTTTCCCTTTACAAACATCACAAGGAACATATATATCTGGCAAAAAATTCATTCCAATTCTTATTACACCATCACCAGAACAAGCCTCACATCTTCCGCCTTCTACATTAAAACTAAATCTTCCTTTAGAGTATCCTCTCATCTTAGCTTCATTTGTTCCAGCAAATAAATCTCTAATTATATCAAATACACCTGTATATGTAACAGGATTTGAACGAGGAGTTCTTCCAATTGGAGATTGGTCTATATTTATAATCTTATCAATATTTTCAATTCCTTTAATCTGTTTACAACTTCCAGCTTTTTCATGTGAACCATTAATTTCATTTGCTAAAGCTTTATATAATGTTTCATTAACAAGTGTAGACTTTCCAGAACCTGAAATTCCAGTAACACAAGTCATAACACCAAGTGGAAACTTTACATCTATATTTTTAAGGTTATTTTCTGTTGCTCCTTTTATTTCCAAAAATTGCCCGTTTGGCTTTCTTCTCTTTTTAGGAACTTCAATTTTTCTCTTTCCACTTAAATAATTTCCTGTAATAGATGTATCAACTTTTGAAATTTCATCTGCTGTTCCGTTGAGCCATAATATTTCCACCATGAACACCAGCTCCGAGGACCAATATCAATTATTTGATCAGCGCTCCTCATAGTATCTTCATCATGTTCAACAACAATAACAGAATTTCCTGAATCTCTTAATTTTTTTAAAGTATCTATTAATTTTTCATTATCTCTTTGATGCAAACCTATACTTGGTTCGTCTAATATATACATAACTCCTGAAAGACCTGAACCTATTTGAGTTGCTAATCTAATTCTTTGAGCCTCTCCACCAGAAAGAGTTGCAGCACTTCTTGATAAAGTCAGATAATCTAAACCAACATCAATTAAAAATTGAAATCTTTTACTTAATTCTCTAAATATCTGTTCAGCAATCATGGCATCTTTTTTATTTAGTTTTAAATTTTCTATATATTCTTTAACTCTTCTAATTGGCATATCTGTAAGTTCATTTATATTTTTGTTTCCAACTTTTACAGCAAGGACTTCCTTTTTAAGTCTTGCTCCATTACAAGACCAACAAGGACTTTCACTCATATACATTTCATAAAATTCTCTCATTCCTTGAGATTTAGTATCTTTATATCTTCTATCTAAAGCTGGTAATACACCTTCAAAAGCTTGAGAAAATCTTCTTATTCCACTATTAGAATGAAATTCAAAATCAATAACTTCGTCTCCTGTTCCATATAAAATTTTCTCTAAAAACTCTCTAGGTAACTTCTTAATTGGTTTATTTTTAATATCAACACCATAATGTCTTCCAATACTTTCAAAATACATTTTTGCCATTGTATCGCCTTTTTTCATTGTACTAGAACCAAAAGCTTTTACGCCATCATAAAGTGTTTTATTTTTATCTGGAATAATCAAATCCTCATCCATTTTCATTAAATATCCAATACCAGTACAAACTGGACAAGCTCCATAAGGATTATTAAATGAAAACATCCTTGGAGATAACTCTTCAAAACTTATTCCACAATCAGGGCAAGCATAGTTCGTACTAAATAATTTAGTTTCTTTACTAGGAATATCTACTTTTACTAACCCATTTGTGTTTTTCAAAGCTGTTTCAATAGATTCAGCTAACCTATTTCTAATATCTTCTTTTACAACTAATCTATCAACAATAATATCAATATCATGTTTCTTAGTTTTCTCTAGCTTTATCTCATCATCAAGAGAATATTGCTCTCCATCAATAATTGCTCTAACAAAGCCTTCTTTTTGCATATTTTCTAAGAGCTTAACATGTTCACCTTTTCCCCCTCTTACAATAGGAGCTAATATTTGAATTCTTGTTCCTTCCTCTAACTCTAAAACATTGTCAACAATTTGATCTACTGTTTGTTTTTCAATTTTTCTTCCACAATTTGGACAATATGGAACACCAATTCTTGCATATAATAGTCTCAAATAATCATAAATTTCTGTAACTGTTCCAACTGTTGAACGTGGATTTTTAGATGTTGTCTTTTGGTCTATTGAAATTGCAGGTGATAATCCTTCAATACTTTCTACATCAGGTTTTTCCATAATTCCTAAAAATTGTCTAGCATAGCTTGATAAACTTTCTACATATCTTCTTTGTCCGTTCAGCATATAATGTATCAAAAGCTAAACTTGATTTTCCAGAGCCTGAAAGACCTGTAATTACAACTAACTTATTTTTAGGAATTTCAAGATTAATACTTTTTAAATTATGCACTTTTGCTTTTTTAATAATAATATTATCGTTCATCTACTTCTCCTAAATAAATATATTTTACTTTTATAAGTAATATAATATTTAAGTTTTTTGTTTTTCTCAAAAACACTCGAAAATTATATCATATAAAAAATGTTTTGTAAACACTTTTTACAAAACATTTTTTCGTAGTTTATTTATTATAATTAAAATCTAATATTAGTTATTTTCATATTTTTATTGCAAATAAAATCACCCTGCAAAAAACAGAGTGATTTTTAAATTTTTAATATGATACTAATTCAAGTTTATCTAATTTTGAAATTTTTCTATCATTTATATCTATTTCAAAATCCCAAGTCTGGTCAATACCCAAATCTTCTGTACTATCTCTTAAAACAAGACTTGATTCAGTTCCATCACTGTAATATCCTTTAAAACTTATCGTTACTAAATGTCTTTCTTTTCCAGCAATATTTCTTATTGTTCCCTTAATTTTACTATCTACCATTTCTATTTTTTCTATCTTTACATCTTCTGTTGAATAATTTACAAATGAACTAACATCTATATTTTTATTTTCATTTGTTTCTTCTGCTTTTTTCCAGTTTGCTATCATAAACCAAATTGCTAAAATAATTATTACAAAAACTAATAACTTTTTCATTTTTATTTACCTCTCTTTTGTTAAACTCTTTAAAGCTTTTATATAATATTTAAAAAAATATGTCAATATTTTTAACAGAAATGTAATAATACTATTCTACCTTTTTGCAGTTTTCATCTTCAATATAGTATTTAGTATTTTTCATTTTATCAGGCAAATATTGCTGTTCTACCCAATGTCCTGGAAAATCATGAGGATATTTATATCCTTGGGAATATCCAAATTCTTTCATTCCGTTCGGCTGGAGCATTTCTTATATGCATTGGAATCGTTCCTGTATCTTTTGAAGCTACATCTTCTAAAGCTTTATTTATAGCTAAATATGAAGCATTTGATTTTGGAGATTTTGCAACATAAACAGCAGCTTCTGCTAAAATTATTCTTGCCTCTGGCATTCCTATCATCGTTACTGCTTGCATTGCAGAAGTTGCAACAACTAAGGCATTAGGATTTGCCATTCCAACATCTTCTGAACTGCAAATTACAATTCTTCTAGCTAAAAATACTGGATCTTCACCAGCATTTAAAGCTCTCGCCATATAAAATACTGCTGCATCAGCATCCCCACCTCTCATAGACTTTATAAATGCACTTATATTGTCATAATGACTATCTCCTGTTTTGTCAAACATCGCTTTTGGTTTATTAAAACTTTGACTAATAACTTCATCAGTTAATTCAATAACACCTTCTGAATTCATTTTAGTTGTTAATACAGCAATTTCTAATCCATTTAAAGCAGTTCTAACATCACCATTTGAAATTTCAGCAATCTTTTCTATCTTATCTTCTGAAATTTTGATGTTATATCCGCCAAGTCCATCTTTTGAAGTTAAAGCTCTTTTTACAATTTTAATAATATCATCTTTGCTTAATGGCTCTAGTTTTACAACCATTGAACGAGAAATTAAGGCTTTATTTACTTCAAAAAATGGATTTTCAGTTGTTGCTCCAATTAAAATTACTGTTCCATTTTCTACATAAGGCAAAAGTGCATCTTGCTGTAATTTATTAAATCTATGAATTTCATCAATAAATAATATACACTTTCCAGATGGATTTAAAAGTGGATTATCTGCCTCTGAAATTGCGTTTTTTATATCAGCTACACCACTTGTAACCGCATTAATTCTAACAAATTTATATTTAGTTGTTTCACTTATTACTTTAGCAAGTGAAGTTTTTCCACAACCGAGGTGGTCCCCACAAAATTAAACTTGATAATCTATCTGCTTTTATTGTTCTATACAATAATTTATCTTTTCCGAATGACATGTTCCTGACCAACATAATCTTCTAATGTCTTTGGGCGCATTCTGAAAGCTAATGGTTCACTACTCATAATTTTCTCCACAAAATTTATTTTCTAAGTTCTGCTTTTAAAGTATTTTCTAATCTCTCTATAATCTTATTAATAACTTCATTTACTTCTTCATCTGTTAAGGTCTTATTAATATCTCCAAAACTTAATGAAACAGCTATACTCTTCTTATCTTTTCCTAATTTTTCACCTTCATAAACATCAAATACTTTTGAACCTAAAAACAATTTTCCTCCAGCTCTTTTAATTTCACTTTCCAAATCTCTTGAAGTAACTGATTTATCAACAACAACAGCTAAATCTTTATTTACAACTGGGAATTTTGAAATCTCTTTAAAACTCATTTTTCCAGTTTTCTTTTCTAATAATTTGCTTAAATTAATCTCTAAAACAAAAACGTCTTCTTTTACTTCATTTGGATGCAATTTTCCTAAAATTCCACAAACATCATTATTTACTGAAATTTCAGCTATTTGATATGGATGAAATTCTTTGATTTCTTTTTTAGGTTTTACAAAACTATATCTTCCATTATATCCTAGATAATCTAATATTTCCTCTGCTACACCTTTAATCACATAAAAGTCAACATTTTGTTTTTTACCTAAAGAATCAAAATAATCTCCTGTCATTAATGCGCAAAGTTTAGTATTCTCTCCATATTCTTCACCTTTTTTGAAAAATCCTTTTCCAATTTCAAATATTGAAACATCTTTATTATAATGAGCTTTATTATAATCATAAGTTTTTACTAAAGATGGAATTAAACTATATCTTAAAACATTTCTTTCCTCTGTCATTGGATCTAATAGTTTTAACTCTTCAAACTCATCATAAGTATATTTATGAACTTCTTTGTCATTTATTAAAACATAAGTAAGAGTTTCATTAAGTCCTAAATTTACCATTTTTCTTCTTATTTCTCTTAAAGTATTGTTTCTTGAACCTCTTTTCATTGGAACAATTGGTAATTTTCCTTGAATATTATCAACACCATATATACGGCTAACTTCCTCAATTAAATCTTCTGGTATAGAAATATCTAGTCTTCTTCTCGGAACAATAACATTTGCTGCTTTTCCACTATCTTTAGCTGTAAAACCTAATTTTCTAAAAACATTTAAAACTTCTTCTTTAGGAATTTCAGCTCCTAATAAATCATTAATTTGGCTATATTCAACAGAAACAGTTCTATCTTTCATATCAATTTTATTATATTCACACATTCCTTTTACAACTGTTCCACCAGCATACTTTTCTAATAAATGGCAAGCTCTTTCTATTGCCATATAAGTTCTATTAGGATCTATCCCTTTTTCAAATCTGTTAGAGGCTTCACTTCTTAAAATTTTCTTAGAAGTTTTTCTAATCATTACAGAATCAAAAATTGCAGATTCAATTATAATATTTTTAGTAGTATTTTCAACTTCTGTTGAAAGCCCACCCATTACACCAGCAAGACCAATAGATTCTTTTCCATTTGAAATAACTAAATCTTGTTCATCTAAAGTTCTTTCATTTTCATCAAGTGTTGTTAATTTTTCTCCTTTATGAGCTTGCCTTACTTCTAGCTCTCCATGCAATCTATCACTATCGTAGAAGTGAAGTGGTTGACCACATTCAAGCATTACATAGTTACTTATATCAACTACAACATTTATTGGTCTTATACCACTCGCAATTAATCTATGTCTTATAAATTCAGGGCTTTCCTTTATTTCAACATTTTCAACCTTTCTAGCTAAAAATAATGAACAATTTGGAGTATTTACATTTACTTTAAATGATTTATTTAAATCTTCACCAGCTTCCTTATGAGATAAATCAATATCTTTTACTTTCTTATCATAAATTGCTCCCAGCTCATAAGCCATTCCAAGTATACTTAATAAATCTCCTCTATTTGCTGTTAAATCGAAATCTATAACTTGGTCATCTAATTTCATATATTCTACAGGGTCTTTTCCAACTGGAGCATCTTCTGGCAATACATGAATTCCATTTTTGTCCTCTTCTGATAAGAATTTTTTATCAATTCCAATTTCATATAAAGCGCAAATCATTCCATTTGATTCTTGACCACGAATTGTTCCTTTTTTTATTGTTCCATCTGGAAGCTCTGCTCCAGCTTTAGCAACAATTACCTTTTGACCTTTAGCAACATTTGGTGCACCACAAACAATATTTAAAACTTCAGTTCCAACATCTACTGTACAAACATGTAAATGATCTGAATCTGGATGTTTTTCACAAGTCAAAATTTTTCCAATTACTAAATTAGTAGCATTTACTAAGTTTTCAGCACTATCGTATTCATTTCCGACACGTGTCATATCTTCGGCAATTTGATGAACTGTAAGCCCATCATCTAAATCTATATAATCTTTCACAAAATTTAAACTTAATTTCATTTTTTATTCTCCTTTTTTCATTATTAACACTTATTAGAAATATATATTGTTTAATTATCCATTCTGTCAAATTGACTTAAAAACTTTATATCATTTGTATAAAGATATCTCATATCAGTAATTCCATATTTAAACATTGCTAATCTATCAATTCCAGTTCCAAAAGCAAATCCAGCATATTTATCAGGGTCGTATCCATTAATTTTTAAAACATTTGGATGAACCATTCCAGAACCTAAAACTTCAATCCATCCAGTTTGTTTACAAAGTGAACAACCTTTTCCACCACATTTAAAACAAGTTACATCAACTTCATAAGATGGCTCTGTAAATGGGAAATAACTTGGACGGAAACGAAGTTCAGTTTTTTCTCCAAGCATTTTTTTCATAAAGACTTCTAGAGTTCCTTTTAAATCTGCCAAAGAAATTTTAGTTTCTTTTTTGTCAATAACTAATCCCTCAATCTGATTAAATTGATGTGAGTGTGTCGCATCATCTTCTCTTCTATATGTCTTTCCTAAAGTTATAATTCTAATTGGACTTTTTTCTTCATTCGCAACCATTGTTCTCGCTTGAACAGATGATGTTTGAGTTCTAAGTAAATATTTGTCTGTAATATAGAAACTATCTTGCATATCACGAGCTGGATGTCCCTGTGGAAGATTTAATCTCTCAAAACAATATTCATCAGTTTCAAGCTCTGGACCTTCAACAACATCATAACCCATTGATGTAAATAAATCCTCAATTTCTTCAATTACTCTATTTAAAGGATGCTCACTTCCTCTTCTAATTTTCTTTGAAGGAAGTGTAATATCAATAGCTTCTTTTTCAAGTTTTTCTTCTAAATTTTTATTAGCAAACTTTTCTTCCATTTCTTTTATCTTTTCTTCAAGTTTTTGTCTTGCAGTATTTACTAGAGCTCCCATTTTAGGTCTTTCTTCAGCACTTAAATCTTTTAAATTTTTTAGAGCTTCAGAAAGTTCAGATTTTTTTCCTAAAATTTTAACTTTTAATTCTTGTAATTCCTTGCTGTCTTTAATTTCAGCAATTTTCTTCTCAGCTTCTAACTGAATTTTTTTGATTAATTCTTCCATTTAAAATTCCTCCTTAAAATTTCTAAAACAAAAAATCCTATATATTCTTTTTTAGAATATATAGGACGAATTCTCTTCGTGTTACCACCTAATTTTATTTTAAAACTCTTTAAAGTTTAAAACCTCATTAAAAGCTATATCGTAGCAACCGTTTAACTCTACAAGTTTTTAAAAGTAACCTTCAAGTTAAAACCTATGAAAGCGAAATTTCAAAATCAAATATATGAATAAGCTTCCAGCCTATGGCTTATTTTCTCTAAATATATTGCCTGATTTCTACTTAACTTCCTTTAAAACGGCTTTTCTTATTGCATTAGTTATTATAGCATAATATTTTTAATTTGTAAACCTTTTTTATCTTTCATTCTCTAACTTATTATTATTAATTCTTTCTGGAGTAAGTTTTCCATACACTTTTACAGGACCTATTGCTAAACCAATTTCTAAAGAATATTTATCTAGCGTATCTTGTGTAATTTTTTGTACTTTTCCAGCAAAGTCCTTTTTTAAGTCCCCCTTCATTTTCTATTCCTCTTTTAACCCTTCCAATTCGTTAACTCTAAATTCTTTAATTTTCATCTTAAGCGGTGCAATTACAGTTTTTGATATTATTTTTGCCGTACTAAATCTATTTGAAAAAAATGTCTTTGCTCTAGACCAAACGCTAGGCTTTCTAAGTGTTGTTGAAATCCACTTATCTCTAGTTTCCATAGCTTTTTCAATTTCTAGTTTCTTTTTTTCATTCATTGAGCTTATTTCTTTTGAAACACTTTTTATTTCTTTTTCAATCTCAGCAATTTCAGCTTGATTTGTTTTTTCACTTTCCTGAACATTTGAAATTTTCTTATCCAATTTGTTACTTTGCTCAATTTCTAAATCTTCTAAATCTTGCAAAGCTCTAATATCATTAAAATCCACAGAATGATTTTCTTGTTTATTAGAAGATACTCTTTCAGCAATATTTTTACTTTTTTCAGAAAAACTTAATTTTAAAAAGTCTTTATCTTTTGATTTAATTTTAAAGCTTTCATCTTGTTTAATGGCTTCTCCCCTAAAAATTTTACCTATTAAATTTGCCTCTAATTCAACTTTTTTTAAAATTAAATTTTCAAGCTTCACATCATAAATATCACTAAGCTCTGTTAAAGCAACTTCATAATCAGTTAAAACATCAAGTATATCTTGTTTAATAATTCCATAGCTTTTTGAACTCTCGTTAAATTTCGGATTTATTCTATTCATACTTACATATATTGACTGGAGCTGATTATTAACTTTTTGATTTATTGTTTCTGTTGAAACTTTATCAACTAAAGCGCGATTTACAAGCGCTCCAGTTTGTATATTGTCTGTAGCTGTATCATAAAATCTTTTTAATGCAAGGTTTGCATATTCTTCTCCAATATTTTCTTTCATAAGCATCACCTTTCTCGATTTAATTTAAGCTCTTAATCTTTTAGTAATCTTCTTTCCTTGTGAGATTTCTTTTTCCTTTGTATCTTCTATTTTTTTTAGCAATTTGTTAACCTCTTCAGTACTCATATAATCTAAATTATATATTTTTCCTTCATATACTATTGTACCTAGTTTCATTAAGAGACCGCCTTTCCATTTGTCCCAATCACTTTAGTAACTGATTTTTCATCTTTAACATCAATATAATAAATAACAGTTCCTACAACATTAATTTTAGTATTATCAGTATTTATTGTTACAATATCTCTTGTCTTTTTGCCGTTTTTTGAAACAAAAACAATTTTAAAATTTTCCTTATCAAGATAATAAATTCCATTAGATGTAACATTATAAGTATCACAATCTAATTTATCTGTAACAGTTTCCGTTTTTGAAATATCTTTCAAACTAGTTTTAATCAATTTACTATTTTCATTGTCATAACAATAAACATAATTATCTAAAATTTGAAACTCATCAAATAAAGATTTTTTTATTATTGTTTTATAATTTTCTCCATCTGTATCAACGCTATATAAATAGCCCATTATATCTGAAAAATAAATTGTATCATCTATAACCTTAAAATCTGTTACACTTCTTTGCAAAATTACTTCTGAATTTTTTCCATCTAAATCAATTTTTGAAATTGTATCTGGTTTTGAAGTTAAATAATAAATTTTAGAATCTTGTATATACATTTTTGTAGAACTTGATGTTGTTGATACTAAAACTTTCTCATCCTTTCCATCTTCAGTTATTTGCTTTATATCAATTCCACCAGTGCTATTTGGACTTGTAAAATAAATCATTCCATTTATATAATTAATAGAATATGCTTGACTTTTTGTCAAAGTTTTTTCTTTATCTTTTTCTTTTCTGACTAAGCCATTATTATAATTATAATAAAATGTTATGTCATCTTTTTGAAGAGCAATTCCCATGTTTGAGTCATTATTATTGTTTGTTCCATCAGTTTTTGTAACACTAAACATTCTAAAAACTGCAAAACATAATACTATTAATAATATAACTAGCAAAATAACTATTGTCAAAGTATTTAATTTTAATTTCTTTTTTAAATTTTCTTCTCCAGCTTTCATTTTAAAACTCCTTTATTCATATAATTGAAAATCATAACTTAATCTAAATTCATATCCATCAATACTTAAAATTGCTTCATCACCTTCAATAGAAACCGTAAATTCTGAACCAGGAATACTTAAGTTAATTAAGTCATCTAAAGTATATTGTCTTCCTTCATTTTCAGCAATTTTCATAGCCTCTTCTATACTGCTTATAACTTTAGCTTTAGCTTCTTCTTTTGAGATTTGTCTTTCTTCTGAAGGCTGAGCAACAGGCTCTTCTACTTCAACTTTTATTATTCCCTTTTCTATAAGACTTTCTCTAACAACCGCTTCTGTTGTTTCCTTTATTGCTCTAACCTTGTCTGTTAAAACATCTTCATTTTGTTCGTCTAAATAAATACAATTTTCATCAGTCAAATCTTCAATTTCAACTGGTACAAAATCTATATCACTATCTAACTGTAAATTTAATGAAATTGAAAATAAATTAACATTTAATCTATTTTTTAATGTATATGAATTTCCAGAGCTTTCCAAGTCAGTAGAGATTTCAGCTTTTCCAACTATTTCAGAATTTTGTATTACATTAAAAGTTATATCTATCTTTTCTGAAACGTCAGCAGATGTTTTTACAAAACTTACTGAATAACCATCTTGGTTAGCTGTTTCTAAAAATGTAATAGTTACACTATTTTCTTTTTCTCCATATTCATAATCAATATCAATACTTCTCTCACCATTTAAATCTATTACGATTTTATAAGTAACATCTTTTGTTCCATAAACCTTTAAGCTATAAGTTTTACTATCATCAGGAATATTTTCATATAATGAATTGATATAAACTTCTATTCCGAGATTTAAGATTTTCTTTTAACTCTAAAGAATATTCTTCATCACCAATAGAACCTAATATCATATCTAATAACTCATCATCATTTTCAAGAATTTGAAGAAGTTGGTCTATAAGCTCTATCATTTGTGATTCATTTAGAGTCATTGAATATTCTGTTAAATTTATTCTTTCTGAATTTCTTTCTAAAGTTATTTTTTTACTAGCAAAAGCTGTATCTGGCGCCTTTTGATTTATAATATCTATATATTTTTTTAATATTTCATCAGATATTTTTGGCAATACTAATTTTGAATTTTTCAATAAACCAAAATCGAAATCAATATTTGAATTATTATTTGTATCAACATTTAAAAATTTGTTTATTACTCTATCTAATTGAGAATATTTAGAGCCAACATATTTTATAAGGATTTTTTCAGAATAAACCCCTATTTTATTTCCAAAACTTAAAGTATCAAAATCAATTATATCATTGCCTTGATATTTTATTATTGATTTAGCAAAAGTTTTATCTTCTTTTGGTTTTGTCTTTGAATTGACTTCTACTAAAATATCACTTAAATCAACTTTACCTGTATCAATAAGTCCAGAAACATCCCCTGAGATTTCGGTAGTAGCCTTTGAATCTTCACTTTGAAATTTTGTATTAAAGTTATCAATTTTTTCAAGATTTAAAACATTTGCAACATTGCTTTTTCCTAAGTAATTTATAAAATCACCTTTTGGTGTTACCTTCTTTTGACTTTTAAAATACGTAAAAACAGCAAAACCTGCACCAACTAATAAAATCAGAATTATTACAAAAGCTAAAAACACTTTAAGTCCAGTATGTTTAGACTTTTTTGGAACTTGGTTTTTTAGCATATCATCTATCAAATTTGCCATTTTTAGGCTTCCTCCTTTGTCCATTAATTCTATATTATTATATATTTTAATTAAAAAAATAACAATACTTTATGAATAAAAAATTAATAAAAAATGAAGGGATTTTCTCCCTCCATTTTTAAGCATTTGGATTATATCTCTTAAGCTCTGATAATGTCCAATTATTATCTCTTGTTGTTATAATGCTTCCACAATATGGACATTTTCCAGATGATAAAATAGTTGTAGCACCACCACAGTTTGGGCAATTCATAGTAACAGGTTTTGTTCCACCTTCTTGAGTTGTTACTCCAGTTTTTCTAACAAATGTCAAAATATATGGATTTACAATATTTTCACTTGGATTTCCTTTTACAACGTTTCCAGTATTTTCATCAATAATATAATCATTCATCTTTGATTCAAGAACAACTCTTAAAATATCTCTATCTCCTTCTTGACTAAAGCTATAAAGTCTAGAAAGATTTACACTAACTCTTTCAATTTTATTAATTTGTTTATTAGTAATATATCTTTGAACTTGACTATTTGTCTGTTCATATAATTCAGGTGTTATTAAATATCTTATCTCCTCTAAATTTCTATCAGACCAAGCATATTGAAGTTTTACAAACATATCTCCAGCATAAGATAAAAACTCTGCTTTATTAAACATTGGATCAATTGCTTGAATAGAGTTCTCTATTTCAGTATCACTAGCTCCAAATAAAACATCTCTATTTTGTTGTCTTCTTCTAGCAATATCAAAATTATAATTATTTAAAGGCTTTCTTGGACCATAATTTGAATATCCATTTCTTTTCTTTCCAACAAAATAAATTATTAAAAACAAGACAAGCCATGGACCAAGAGCTTTAATAATTGTCCAAAACACTAATCCGTCAACTATACTACTTCCTGAACTAGAACTTCCACCATAATAATAGTCATCATCATCCCAGCTACTTCCCCAACTACTATCTGAAGAACCCCAATCGCTTGATGAAGAACTTCCCCAGTCATCATAGCTACTAGAACTATCATAGGAATCATAATCTCCCCAATCTGCAATTGTAGGAATTTCAAAAATTATAAATCCTACAAATAAAATTATCATCAAACAAATTAATATTTTTTGTATCTTTTGCATATTCTAAAATCTCCAAACATTATTTTATTACTTTTATAATTTTTAATGCTTTTTCTCTTGGAATCATCAAAACATGTGAGCAACCGTTTACATTTTAACTTAAAATCTAATCCAATTCTTATTATTTCCCATTCGTCTGAACCACATGGATGAGGCTTTTTAGTCTTTACTATATCACCTATTTTATAATCCATTTATTAAACCTCTTTGTTTAATTTATTTATTCTTTCTTCTATTGATTTTTTTCCTAAAACTTTCAATATTTCACAAAGGTCAGGTGTATTACATCTTCCAGTTATTGCAACTCTTATGACAGTACTAATATCTCCAACATGACCGAGGAAAACTGTCTGGATTTGCTTTAAATTCTTTTACTTCTCTTGCAAAACCTTTTTTTTCAGCCAAATCTTTCATTTTGTCAAACCAAACTTGCTTATCATCATTTTCATCATAATATTCTTCAAAATAAGTTTTAACTATATCTTTTATTAATTCTTTGTCAGTTATTTTTTGCCATTCATATTCAATTTTAACTGGTAAAAATTTATCATCATACATATATGAAATAATATATTTAATATCAGACCATTTAGCAATATCTTTACGAGGTTTTACATTTCCCCTTTCTATTCCTAAAACTCTTAAAGAATATTCTTTATTTTCTAGCATTTCTTTTAATTCACTATCAAATTTTTCAGCCCAATTATAAGAAAAGTCATAAACTTCTTCAGCAGTAAATCTTGATATTACACCTTTAGAAACATCTAAAAGTTTTACCATATCAAACAAAGCTCCACTTACTCCCATTTTATTTATTTGAAAATCAAAATCTTTCATCATATCTTTATCAGGATTTTGTTTTCTCCAAGTTTCAAAATTTGAATTTGCTATATTCATTAAATACTCTTTTAAAGCTTCTTTTGGAATTCCTTCTGTTGTATAATAACTTACAGCAGCTTCAGGGTCTTTTCTCTTACTTAACTTTCTTCTAGAGCCATCTTCTGCTTTCTCTAAAGGCGCTGTATGAGCATATTTTGGAACTTTAAATCCCATACAATAAAACAATTGCAAATGAAGCGGAATACTAGCAATCCATTCGTCACTACGGGTAACTAAGGTTGTTCTCATTAAATGGTCATCTACAACATGCGCAAAATGATATGTTGGAAGCCCATCAGATTTTATAATAACTATATCTTGGTCATTTTCAGGCATATCGATATTACCTTTAATAACATCTTTATGTTTTATTTTTTTGTCAGGATTTCCGAGGCGACTTAAACCTTATTATATATGGAACTCCAGCTTTTATTTTCTCTACAGCCATATCAATTGGCATATTTCTACATTTTGCCCATTTTCCATAATATCCAGTTCTTTCCTGAGCTTTAGTTTGATTTTCCCTAACTTGTTCAAGCTCTTCTGGTGTACAAAAACATGGATATGCTAATCCATCTTCAATCATTTTTTTTGCATAAGACTGATAAATATCCATTCTTTCACTTTGGATATAAGGTCCGTAATTTCCTGTTCCAACTGTTTCATCTGGATAAAGGTCATAATCTTTATAAGCTCCTAAAATCTCTTCAACACCATTTTCAATTTTTCTTTTTTGGTCTGTATCTTCAATTCTTACAAAAAATACTCCACCTGTTTGATTTGCAATTTTTTTTGCAATTAAACCTTGAAAAATTCCACCTACATGAATAAAACCTGTAGGACTTGGCGCAACTCTTACAACTTGAGATCCTTCGGGTAAATTTCTTTCTGGATACATTTTTTCATAATAATCTACTCCATGAACATTTGGGAATATTAAATTCGCTAATTCTTTACTATCCATAAATTTTATAGCAAAAAACTTATAAATAAAGCTTTTTACTTTCTCCTTTATTTTAATTTTTTTATTAATTCGTCTAATTTTAAATTTTCTTTTTCGCTTGTTTTTACAAATTCTACCTCAAAATTTTCTCCGTCAAATCTATCTCCAATTACAGTAATATAAGGTGTTCCATAGACTTTAGCATCTTTAATTTTGCTACCTATTTGCAAATCTCTATCATCTAAAATTGCTTCAACACCATTTTCTTTTAATTTATAATAAACTTCTTCAGCAAGTTTTAATTTTTCTTTGTCATCAGATTTTGCAATTATTTGAATTTTAAATGGAGCAACACTTTCTGGTAAAGAAAATCCACATGGTCCAAATTTTGAGTCATTTATTAAACATTGTTCGTATAAAGCAGCTACTGTTCTACTAACTCCAATTCCATAGCAACCCATATAAAAATATTTTTCCTCTCCATCTGTATCTGTATATTTTCCATTCATCATTTCAGAATATCTAGTTCCTAATTGGAAAATATGACCAAGCTCCATTGTTCTAATTTCCTTAAATCCAGAAATATCTTCAATTCCATATTCATCTTTTAAATATTGTTCATAGTTTTCTTTTTCAAGAATTTCTGTATTTAAGCCGATTCCAGTTTTTTCATCATATAAAATCTTATCTTCACCTTGCTCTGAAATCATCATAAATTCTTCGCTCTTTTTTCCACCCATTGCGCCATTATCAGCAACAATTGGGATAACCTTCATTCCTATTTTTTCAAATATCTCTAGAAATGCATTTCTGACATTTTTGTAAGATTTTTCCATACCGCTAGGATTAGTATCAAAGCTGTAAGCATCAAGCATTGGAAAAGCTTTTCCTCTTAACAAATATCCTCTTGTTCTTATTTCATTTCTATATTTTTCACCAATTTGATAATATGTAACTGGTAAATTTTTATAAGATTTAATTTTATCTCTTAAAAATTCAAGCATCGCTTCTTCACCAGTAGGAGCTAAACAAAATACACCCTTGTTTGAATCTACTAAAAGCATAGTTCCTTCATTTACATAGTGTTCATATCTACCTGAATTTTTCCAAAGAGTATCTGGTTGAAGTGTAGGAAGAAGAACTTCTATACATCCATACTTATTTAGAGTTTCAACAATAATTTGTTCAACTTTTCTTCTAACAAGTAATGGTACTGTATTATAACCAAAAAGACCTGCTCCATATTGAACAAGCTGTCCTGTTTGTAGTAAAATACTTTGACCTGGATACATTTCATCAATATTGTTTAATTTAACTGTTCCAGTTCCTGTTTGTGATAATTTCATCTTCAATCTCTCTTTCCTTTGAAAATATTTAATATTATATTATAAAATTGCTTTTTATTCAACATTTTTCGAGAATTTTTTATATAATAATAATTTAAAAAATATAATGTTTTTAATTATTTAATTATCTAAGATTTTCCAGCTGGCAGTATGAGAAGGTTCAATTTCGAATTCCAGACTTTGTTTTGTGATTGGATGTAAGAAGCTTAGGTAGCATGCAAAAAGAGCTAACTGCTTTCCTCTTCCACGTGTTCCATATTTTTGGTCACCTGATAAAGAATGTCCTCTTGAAGCAAATTGAACTCTTATCTGATGATGACGACCTGTATGTAAGTCAACTTTTACAACACTCATATTAATTTCTTCATTATATTTTATAACTTCATATTCAAGTTCTGCTAATTTAGAATTTTTAGTACTTTTTGGAACAACTTTAGAAGTATTTGTTTTCTCATTTTTTATTAAATAATCTGTAAAAACTCCTTTTTGTTCCTCCATTTTTCCATCAACTATCGCTAAATATTTTTTATGAAAATCTTTATTTCTAACTTGTTCAGAAAGTCTTGAAGCAGCTTTTGAAGTTTTTGCAAAAACCATTACTCCGCCCGTGTTGGTCTATCTAATCTATGAACCAAACCAAGATAAGCTTCTCCAGGTTTATTATATTTTTTCTTAAGATAGTCTTTTATTAAACTAAGCATATCTAAATCACCAGTTTTATCACCTTGTGAAGGAATATTAACTGGCTTTTCTACAACTATTATATGATTGTCTTCATAAATTATATTTAACTCCATTACTTATTCTCCCAACGGCTATATATTCCACATGGTAAAACAATTTTTGAATCTTTCATAGGAATTCCAATTTCACCTGATTCAAAACTTCCTTTTAAAATTCTATCTTTTACTTTTCCACTTAATTCTAAATTTTTAGTAAGTTCTAAATATAAAATATTTTCTAACACTTTACTTGAAATTCCAGTTGTATAAGAATTTATTAAGAAAAATAATGGATTATCTGACAAAACTTTTGAACAAAGATTAACCAAGTCAGAAATATTATTTTCAAATTGCCAAACTTCACCATTTTTTCCTCTTCCATAAGATGGAGGATCCATTATTATTGCATCATATTTATTTCCTCGTCTAATTTCACGCAAAACGAATTTTGTAACATCATCAATTATAAACCTAACTGGTCTATCTGAAAGACCTGATGAATTTATATTTTCTTTTGCCCATGATACCATTCCTTTAGAACTATCAACATGAACAACACTTGCTCCAGCATAACTACAAGCGACTGTTGCTCCTCCTGTATATGCAAATAGATTTAAAACTTTTATTTCTCTATTTGAATTTTTAATTTTGTTAATCATCCAGTCCCAGTTCACAGCTTGCTCTGGAAAAAGACCTGTATGCTTAAATCCCATAGGTTTTATATTAAAAGTTAAATTCTTATATTTAATTTGCCAATTCTCAGGAAGCTTTTTATTATATTTCCATCCTCCGCCACCTGAAGAACTTCTATTATAACGAGCGTGGTAATTTTTCCATTTTTCTGGAAAAGATTTTTCTTTCCAAATAATTTGAGGGTCAGGTCTTATTAAGACGATGTCCCCCCATTTTTCGAGTTTTTCTCCGCTCAGCCATATCTAAAATTTCATAGTCTTTCCAATCTTTTGCAAGTTCCATTAACAAACTCTCTTTCTTAATTTATTTTTTAGTAATTACAATTTCATTAACATAAGTTCCAAAACCACCATATTTAAATGAAATATCGTAAAGACCTTCTTCTACACTATCATTTAAAGCTTGTATTTGATTTTGATATTCAGTTATATTTCCATCATATTTTATACTAACATCATTGCCAAAATTTACAGCTGTTACTGCAGTTCTAGCGTAAAAATTTCCTTTTGAATTATCAATTAAATGAATTAAAACACTTTTAACAGAATCATAATCTCTTTCACCTTCATACATTAAAAATGCTTCATCAAAATTATGTACATTATAATCATAGTTCTCTTCATCTTCTTTATAGCCTTTAACTGTTGAATTAGCAAGAGATTTTGCACCATTTATAACTTTTTGACCTAAAGAACTTCCAGAACCAGTTGTATCTGTAACTGAACTTTCAGCTCTTCGCCTTGCTTCTTCTGACTTCCCATCAAAATCTTTATCAATCACCAAAAGTCTAAATGCTAAAACCAAAGAAAATAAAATAAGTATAATTAAAATGGCAAGTATCCATTTCCAAAAAAGTTTAATTATATCTTTCATAAATCAAATCTCCTTTTAAATCCACTTATAATTATACAAAATTTTCCTTGAAAAGTCAATAAAAGCCCTATTTCTCCGTTATTTACTTTGCTTATTTAAAATTAAAATCTAGATATGCATATTTTGAAGTTTCTAATTTCAAATAGTCATCTATTTTTTCCCTAGCAAAATCAGAAATATCATTTATTCTTTTATAAGAATTATCATACTCTACTAATGGAACTATATACCTTCTTTTAGCAGTTATACTAACGCAATATTTATCTAAAACAGGTTCATTACTTTCATATATTTGAGTTGAATTTCTAAAAAGTTTGAAACAATTTGAAATCTTTTTGTCAGTACAATTTTCTATTTTATCTATTACCTCTTTTTCAGATAAGGTATATAAATCTTTTTTAGTTAAGAAATTTTCTTCTGACATTTTCTTTACTGTATCTGCTAAAAATTGCATTGTTAATTTATCTTCACTTGACACCCATAATGGCCAAAGCTTGCTTGCACCATCTATAAACTCTTCTGCTATATTCTTATTTTTAAATCCTAATTCTTGAATTTTTTCTTCATTTTCTTGTACTTCAATGTTAGAATAAATTTTTTTAATTTCCTCTACATTCCAAACCTCTTTAAAATATAGACCATTAGTAAAAGTATATTCTAATCTATCCGCAGATAATTTTGGAGTATCATTATCTGCTATTGGATATATATGATAATCATTTACTTCATTTACTTTTATATTATCTCTTTCTAGCAATTCCATTATTTCTTTTGAATTTTTTATCATATATGTTGTTAATTCTTCAGTAGATTCTTGATTTTCATGATCTCCATTCATAAAATCAATACAATGTTTAAATACAGGTGTACTGATGTCATGAAAAAGTCCACTAAGCGTTTGTTTTTTGTCTTTTGTAAAATTCCATACAATTAAGGCAACTCCTATGCTATGCTCTAAATTAGAATAGAAAAATTTATTTTTAAATATTTTTGTATAATCTGTTCCACATCCACAACCAATTTTTCCAATTCTTTGCATTGCAGGAGTATTTATGTAATCATATAAAAAGTCTGGTATTTCATCTGATAACACTTTAAAATATTCTTTTACTGTTTCATTTAAATTTTCAAAATATTCATTCATTGAATTTGCTCCTTAAAACAAGAATAAAATGTAGATAAATTTATATTTTTTATTATAACTTATTATTTTAACTAATTCTATAGTGTCCGATAATATTTTTTGTTTTATATAATTCTAATACATCTTCTTCATAATTTACTTGCATTGGATTTGCATGATGTATTAAAAATGGAATTCCATTTTTGTTTCTTTTGTCAGATATTATTCCTATATGATTTTTAAAAATAATTATATCTCCACCTTGCCATTCTTCAATTTTAGACAAGTCAGTTGTTAACGAAATACTATTATTTTTAAAATATATCTCTAAATTTCTCACTCTTCTGAAATCTATGTTTTTATCTATTTTTTCAATATTATATTCTTCTTTATGATTTATAATATCTTCATTTACTAATTCCATTAAATCATATCCAGCATACTTTAGTCCATTTGCAACAACATCTGTACAAACACCATATTCATCATTAGGATAACCAGATTCATAATATTTACTTTTATATTTTGGTTTTGTTTTTATATATTTTCTTACATTATTTAATATATCTGTTTGGTCATCTATTCCATCACCATCTTTGTCAACTTCACTAATATATGTTTCAATGTTAAAATCACTATTACTATATTTTTTATGTGGAATTATATTAAATATATATGTCATAATTAATATAATAAAAATGAGCAATAATAGCATTATCATTGATATAATAACTTTTACTGATTTTTTCAAACTCAAATCTCCTTTTTCGTTTCACTAGAATAAATTTATTCATTATCAGATATTTTTCCATACATTTTTGCTTTTGTATCTTGTTGTAATTCATATCCATATTCAAAAATATATGACATTCCAAATAAAAATAATATTTCAACTACTCTTCTGTTATAGTTATTTTGTCATCTATTTTTTCGCCATTAAATACAATATTGTTATCTTTTAGTTCTATATTACTTATGAATATAGGAGTAACTATTAACAAAAATAATAATTATCAATTTATATAATTTTTAAATTTCACTCATTAAAGTTATTTAATCTACATTCACACCTTTATTTAATAATTTATTGCCTACAAAATAAACTATGCAAATATATATTGCATATATAAATATTCCCATCATCATTATGCTTTTAAGAGCATTTGAATTAACTACTATATTATTAAACACAGACATAATATCTGAATTTAGTAACCCTCCAACATAAATAACTAATAAAGACATAATCGAAAATGCCATATATATTCCAAATCCTATAACAATAGATTTTACTATTTTATGATTGTTTGACCTGTGTCCTATTATAATTCCAAGTATTCCAGACATTATCATAAATAGAAATTCAAAAAATACAGTAATTACTAATACTATTATTAAACTTGAAATAGAACAATTTAAGAAAATTGCCGAATCTTCTAAAGAAGTTTTTAACATACTCCAACTATTTTCATTTAAAGCTACAATAGCTATACAAGAAACTATAACAATAAATGAAGTAAGTAAAGTTATAATTGCTGTTAATACCTTTGATAAGTATATTTTATTTTTAGTAACTGGAAGTGTATGTGTTAAATAAGCTTCATCTTTGTATATATTTCTTACAAATCTAGCCCAATTTCTCATAAAACAATTTATTAATATGTTTATTAGCATTGCTATTGTGATACCAGAACATATTTTATCTACAATTACTAAAATTAAACTTTGTTCAAAAGATTCAATAACTCTTGTAATTATTGCAAAGAAAATTGCTAATATATAAAAGACAATTAGTGGTTTA
>CANQOG010000022.1 GCA_947625415.1 uncultured Clostridia bacterium | reverse complement strand
TCATATTATAATAGTAAAATTGTTATTATTAGATAATATTTTTTATATAAGTAATATTATAATGAGAATTATACAAACTAAAATAAGCAATTAAATTTATTATACGATTAACTTTATTAGTTTAATATTAAAATGTCTTAAAAAAGATTTTGAGAGGTCTGAATTTATAAAAATATTTATTATTTTGAAATTATTATTCTAAATTTAAACCAAACAACAAATGTTCGTTTTTTAGAATAGTAGGTTAAAAATTTAACATTGCACAAATTTAAAATTTCCAAAATTCAGAATTAAAATTTGTAAATTTAAAATCAAAATTTTATAATTTTATATTTTTTATTATTGGAATTTTTTGTGAAAAATTTTTTTACAATATAAAATTATTTTATTTTTAAATTTTAAAATCTACTATTCCCCCCTACTCTATCGTTTTTATCCAATTTGAAAATTTTCTTCACTAGCAGGTATTATATTTATTCTGTCTTTTACTCATTAAAATTTAAGAGCTTACCATTTCTGGTAAGCCCATTAAAATTTATTCACTCTCTCATTTGTTAGACGCTCAAAGATAGGTTTTATAATGTATCAATATTTTAATTTAATCATTCAAAAAATTCATTACTAAATCTATAATAACTTCTTTTTCTTTAGGGTTTGATTCTGCTATTAACAAAGTTAATGCAGTTAAAGTATTATTATCTAGTATCTCTTTCTACTGCAAATAAAGAACTCTCTTGATTAAATCTTAATTTATCTATAACTTTTAAACATTCATTATATTCAATTTTTCTTTCATCTATATTTCCATCGATTTTCTTTAAAGTTCTATGATCATAATCATCTAATAAATCTAATGCTTTTGAATAATCAAATTTCTTTTGCATCATTTCCTTCTAATCTTTCATCAATTCTATTAGCAATATCTATAAGTTTTATTGTTTTTTCTAAATATTCTAATCTTTTTTGATTTACAGCATAACCTTTTAACATATAGTCTTTTAAAATTTTATTTGCCCATTGTCTGAAAATTATACCCTTATTGGATTTTACTCTGTAACCAATACTTAGTATCATATCTAAATTATAATACTCAATATCTCTAGTTACATTTCTTGTTCCTTCTTTTTGAACTGTCGCAAAATTTGCGACAGTTGGAATATCTTTTAGTTCTTCATTTAAAGCATTATTAATATGTTTACCAATTGTTTTTATGTCTCTATCAAATAATTTTGACAGTTGTTGTCTATATTATTTTGTCAATAGTGAGTAATAATTTTATTATATAATTTTGAAAATCTTTAAAATATATAAAAAATGAACTTTATTATTTAATATTTATTTTACTCCATTACTATTTCACTTCCATTAGAAGTTTTCTTAACAATAATTTTCTTATCAATTCTTTCTTTTAACTCAGTAACATGACTAATAATTCCAATAAGTTTATTATTATCTGTAAGCAAATTAAGTGTATTTATTGCTTGTTCACGAGATTCAGTGTCAAGAGAACCAAATCCTTCATCAATAAATAATGTATCAACCACAACTCCACCAGAATAACTTTGTATAATATCAGAAACTCCAAGTGATAATGACAATGCTGCTTTAAAAGATTCTCCACCTGATAATGATTTTACATCTCTCTGTTTTCCTGTATAATTATCAAATACTTCCAAGTCTAATCCCATATTCTGATTTAGTTTTGTAGCTTTGGTTTTTCTGACTAATATAAATCTATCATTAGTCATTTTAACCAATCTCTTGTTTGCCTCAACTAATATCATGTCAAAATAAACAGATTGAACATATTGTTCAAATTCAATTTTGCTTTTTCCTGGTAATGTTCCAGAAGCTGTCTTATATAAATCATCAAGAACTATATATAGTTCCGTCTGTTTTACTATTTCATTAGAATTTTTCTTTAAAGCTACTAAAATTTCCTCATTAGTTGTATATTTAGAATTAATTTGAATTTGTCTTTCTTTTAGTTCAATCAAATTATCTTGTAATAATTTAAAATTTTCTTTGTCCTTATCAAGTTCAACCTTTTCTTTACCTTTTAATTGTTCTGTTAATTCTTTAATTTGAGCAGTAGTTTCTGCAAATTTTTGTTTATAATCTTCAATAACTTTTTTTGTAGACTCTATAGTTTTTTCATCCATAATATTGCTTTTATAAACTTCTTCATTTTCAAATCCTAATTTTTTATATGCCTCTTCATATTCTAGTTTTAATTGTTCTTGCTCTTTGGTTTTTAAAGCAATACTTTTATTAAATTCCTCTTTTTTTGTATTAAGCTCTGTAATTTTTTTAGAGTGTTCAATTTTTTCACTGTCATATTTTTCTTTAAATTCGTCAAAATCGAAATGATTAATATCTAGGAGCTTATTTTCGATTTCATAATATAAATCTTTAATTGTCTGAGATGATTCTTCAAAACTTTTTTGCAAATCAAGATATTTTTTCTTTACATCTTCTATATATCCTTTTATATCAGTTTTACCAGAAAATTCCTTTTTCATCTTTTTAGAAAAACTATCTATTTGAGCATTTACAGTTACTAAGTTTTCATTAGCTTTATTTTTATCTTTTTCCTTAAGCTCTTTTTCCTTCTTTAATCTATCTAGTTCTTCCTTAGTAATGGCTTCACTTTTTATAGCCAATTCAGGATGATGAATACTTCCGGCAAACTGGACATTTTTCTCCTTCTTCAAGATTTTCAGCAAGTATTCCAGCTTGCCCCTTGTAAAATTTATCTTCTTCTATCTTACATCTATCTTCAATTTCACGAAATTTATTATTTGCTAAGTCAAACTCTTTACTAAATTTTTCTCTTTCTTTAAGTTTCTCTAAAATATCATCTACATTTTTAACCTCTTCTTCTAATTTACTAATATTCTCTTTCTTAACCATTAGCTCTTTAGATTTTAGCTTTAATTCATTTACTTTTATATCTTTTGCTTTAAATTCTTCTTCATTTTTAAGTAATTTTTCTAATATTTCATTATTGTCATTTAAACTAGTATTTAATGATTTAATTTCATTTTGAACTTTTATATACATTTGCTCTTTTGGCATAACTATTGATAATATTTTTTGATTATTATCAATCTCTTTTTGCTTTTCAGAATAAAAACTTTTTTGAGAATTTAGTTCTTCCTCTTTTTCTTTAAGTTCATCTAGTCTTTTGAAATTATTATTTATTTCTTCTGCTTTTTGAATTTTTATTTCTCTTACTTTTAATTCATTATCAGCTCTGTCAACCTCTTCATTTATTTTATCAGTATTAGTTTTATCGTTTTTTACCTCAACTTCTAATAATTCTAAAATGTCTTTTACATAATTATGTATGTTTTTTTCTGATAAAGTTGAAGTGAAATCAGGTATTATGTTCCATTTTATGTGACTAGCATGAGTTAAAAATTGTGTTTTATAACTATTAAGTCCATTTTCAGTATCAGCTAATCTAGCTTTTATCTTAAATTTTATATCTTGATAAATGTATGTATCAAAAATTTTTCTAAATATTTCTGTTCTATCTTTACTATCAGCAAAAAGAATTTTTAAAAATTCACCTTGTGCAAGCATAGATATTTGCTTAAATTGTTTTACATCAATACCTAAAATTTCTTGAATTTTATTATCTACATTATTTGTTCCTGAAGCAATAATTTCATTATTTAATTCTAAAGAAGCATCAGCAATTTGTGTTGTATAACCATCTCCACTTTTTTTTGGTCTCTCATATTGTGGATTTCTAGTAACTGTATATATTTTACCCTTATGAGAGAAAATTAAAGTCACATAAGTTTTGGTATCACTATCTGCAAAATCACTTCTTACAGGTATTCCTTTTCTATTACTACCACTTGCTTCACCATATAAAGCAAAAACTATTGCATCAAATATTGTTGTCTTTCCTGCCCCTGTATCTCCTGTTATTAAAAAGATTCCACTTTCCCCAATTTTAGAAAAGTCTATATCTACATAGTCTTTATAAGGGCCAAAAGCTGATATTTTAATACTTAAAGGTTTCATACTATTTAGCCTCCTTTTTAGCTTCTTTAACAACTTGCTTAATAATATCCAGTTGCACTTCATTCATCTCTTGATTATTTTGATATTTATAAAATTCATTAAATAACTCTACTTCATTTTTCTTTTTGATATCATCTAAATCAGACATTTGAATATCTTGACTTAATTTTAATTTTGAATTATCAATATCTAATCTTAAAGTATTTGGATAAATCTTTTTAATTTGTCCTATTGCATCATATACTTGCTCCTCATTTGTAATTATAGCTCTAATGTAATCTTCTCTATTAGTATTTCTATAAACTTCTTCATTAGTTAGTTCTTCAATTGGACCTTTTATAACTCTCATATCCCTTAATGGTTTAATAGTTATAGATGTATTAATTTCCAAATTACCTTTTTCTTTAAAATTAAGTATAGTCAAACATTTATTCTGATTTACTTCTGAAAATGAATATTTTAAAATTGTTCCAGAATATCTTGCAGTATCTCTTCCTATTCTTTGCGGACCATGTATATGACCTAATGCGACATAATCAAAATCTTTATAGCAAGAAATATCAACATTTTCTGTTCCTCCTAAAACCAAAGTTTCTGAATCACTTCTCTCTGGTTCTTCATTCCCTGCTGTAACAAATTGATGAGATAAGATTATATTTCTTTCTTTTGTATTTATATCTTCCTTCTGTATTACTAATCTTATTGCATCATTATAAGAATTTATTTCATTTTCCTCAAAATATTCTTTTACTTCTATTGGTTTTATATATGGAAGCATGTATACATTTAGCTTTCCAAATTCATCTTCTAACTCTATCTTGTCGATAGTTCCACTATAATTAGCTGATATATAAAGTCCATCATCAGCAAAAATTTCACTTCCAAATCCAAGTCTCTCTTTAGAATCGTGATTTCCAGCTATCATACATACTTTTAAATTTAAGTCTTTTATTAAAACCTTTATAAAATTATTTAGACAAGTGACAGCATCTGATGGTGGTACACTTCTATCGTATATATCTCCAGAGATTAATACTAGTTCTATTTTTTCTTCCTTAATTTTTTGAATTATTTGATTTAACATGTATTTTTGGTCTTCCAACATAGACTGCTCAAGTACAATCTTTCCAATGTGAAGATCTGATAAATGTAATATTTTCATTATTTTCTCCTTTAATGTATTAGTGTAATTATTATTTTACATTTTCATTTTACTACTTTTATTTTTTTTATTCAATACCATTCAAAAAGAGCGCTACCTATTTTTATAAGTAACGCTCTAATTTTATTTAATTATTAAATTATGATAAAAAGTTAAAATCTTCATCTGTTTTAGAATAGATTTTTTATAAGATAATTTAAGATTTTTTATTGCTTTATATAGATTCAAATTCTAGAACTTCATAAATAATTTCAGTTTCTGTTGTTTCTGTATTAGATGATTTAATATTTTTTTTGCTTGATATAACATATCCTTTAGTTTTAGTTTTACATGTTGATATTTCTTTTTGCATATATGGAAGATATGTTTTCGGATTTACATAATAAACAATTTTATCATTATGTTTCTCAATTTTTTCAGTTTCATAATCTGTATGTTTTTCGTTTGATTTATCAGTATAATTATTTTCTAAAGTTATAATATAACATTCTTTTTCTTCATATTTACCTTTTTCCATATTAGTTATTTTATATTCTACTGGAACTTGGAAAAGCCCAGATATAATTCTAAATTTGGAATCTCCAAATACATCTCTTTCAGTTTCTCCATCAATTGAACTTTTTTCTCCAACTCCATAATATTCATTGTTATAAACATTTCCATTTTTATCTTTAAATGAATAAACAATATGATAATTACCATTTCTTGATGCATTAAGCATAGAACTTAAAAATTTTCCTTTAACTTCATAAAATAATAACATTTTCTTTATAAAAATAATTGAAACTATTATTAAAACAACTAATACTATACAAATTAATATTCTCTTATTCTTCATAATTATCACCTCCACTATTAATAGGGTCAGGCTTTAATAGTTCTTCAGGAATTTCAGGAAGCTCTAATACTTCATCACTAACAAAATTGAACAAATATGTGTATTCCGTACTAAAATAACTATCTTCATCAGTATTTTTATAAGAACCATAATATTTTCTAAACAATCCAGTATATTTTTCAAAATAATACTCTACATTGTCAAAAGTTATTTTATAATATTCTACATTATCAAAATTAACTGTTTCTATTTTTGAAAATAACATAACTTTTAAAAAGTTCTCATTTAAACGTTTTACATCTATATAAGTTCTAATTTCATTTGTTGGTGTATAATAATTACCATATTCCTCATCAACTAAAACACTCTCAAGATTATTCTCCATGTCATATTGAAAATCATATTTTGTTCCATTTAAACAATAACTCTTACTTATTGTTTGCTCTGGAAAAATATCATCATTTAATCTGTATCCTTGTGTCCAACTAGATGTATATAAACTATTTCCATTTTTATAAAAATAATAATCTATATCTACATCAAATAAGTTTAAACTACTAGTAGAATGAGCAAAATTACTAGTGATTACTAAAGAATTATTACAATTTTTATATGGATTTCCAAAACCTTCTAATTTTTTTAAAATTATAAATTTTCTAGTAAAATTTCCAACAATTATTATTAAAATTATAAGAAGTACAAGTTTTAATAGTTTCAGTTTTTTGTTGATTTTTTTTGCAAATTTAATTTGTTTATCATTTAAGTTAGTGTGATTATTCTCTATAATATTAGTTTTCATTTTTTCTAAGGCTTGATTACATGTTTCGCAAGAAGAAATGTGTTCTTCAATAAACTTATTTGTTTCTTCTGATGTTAATCCATCAATATAATTTGGAAACAAATCTTGAACTAATTTATGTTCATTATTCATTTTCATCCACCTCCTTTAATTTTTGCTTACCTCTATAATATGTAACTCTAGCCCAGTTTTCTGTTTTATTAAGAATTGCTCCGATTTCTTTAAAGTTTAGTTCGCCAGTAATTCTTAAATAAATTACCTCTCTTGTTTGCTCATCTAATTTCTGAAGTCTTGAATATAATCTAATTTTGTTATCATTTGAAATTGTTTGTTCTTCTGGACCGTCTGAAACTTCAACTAAATCTAAATTTTCTTCAAAACTTACATTTTTATATTTTTTCTTTTTTAATTCGTTATACCATAAGTTTTTAGCTATTTGACAAAGCCATGTTGAAAGTTTTGACTCACCTTTAAATTTATCGATATTTTTGAAAGCTTTATAAAAAGTTTCTTGCGCTAATTCTTCGGAGATATTTAAGTCATGAGTTAAGCAAAATAAATATTTGAATACTATATTAAAATTTTCTTTATAAATTTCTTCAATTGACTGCATCACTACCTCCTTTACTTATTAGACAAAATAATTTTCATTTCGTTACAAAAAGTAAAAAAATCTCTTACACAAACTTTTAATCCAAAATAATTATTGTGTAAGAGTTTTATACTTTAATATCCTGGTTTCTCTAATAGATGAAACATATTCTTTTTATATTCTTCAACACCTGGTTGATTAAATGGATTAACTCCAAGTAAATTTCCAGACATTGCGCAAGCTTTTTCAAAGAAATAAATTAATTCTCCAATATTTTCTTCGTTAAGCTCATCAATTTCTATCATCATATTTGGAACATTTCCATTTACATGAGCTAGAATTGTTCCTTCCATAGCTTTTGAATTAATATATCCTAAAGTTTTTCCAGTCAAATAGTTTAGTCCATCTAAATTTTGGTCATCTGCTTGAACTTTAATTTCAGATGAATTTTTATTTATTTTTAAAACTGTTTCCATTAAATGTCTTTCGCCTTGTTGAATATATTGGCCCATTGAATGTAAATCTGTTGTTAAGTCAACACCAGCTGGAAAAATTCCTTTTAAATCTTTTCCTTCACTTTCACCATAAAGTTGTTTCCACCACTCTGTAAAATAGTGAAGTTTTGGTTCATAATTGGCTAATATTTCAATTTTTTTATCTGAATTATAAAGCAAGTTTCTAACAACAGCATATTTATAACAATCATTGTATTTTACATTTGAATCTGAATATTTATCTTGAGCAATTTTAGCTCCATTCATAAGTTTATCTATATTAATTCCTGCTGTAGCTATAGGAAGTAAGCCAACTGCAGTTAAAACAGAATATCTTCCACCAACATTATCAGGAATTACAAATGTTTCATATCCTTCACTATCAGCTAAAGTTTTTAAAGCTCCTCTAGCTTTATCTGTTGTAACATAAATTCTTTTTCTAGCTTCTTCTACGCCATATTTTGTTTCTAAAACTTCTCTAAATACTCTAAAAGCAATAGCAGGCTCAGTTGTTGTTCCAGATTTTGAAATTACATTAATTGATATATCTTTATTTTCGACAAACTCTAGCAAATCATTTAAATATACTGGACTTAAATTACAACCAGCATATACAATTTGAGGTGTTTTTCTTTTATTTTCAGGCATAGAATTGTAAAACGAATGTGTTAAACTATCTATTACAGCTCTAGCTCCTAAATAAGAGCCACCTATTCCAATGACTACTAAAACATCAGAATCTTTTTGAATTTTTTGTCCTGCTTTTTTTATTCTTGCAAATTCTTTTTTATCATAATTTGTAGGAAGTTCAAGCCATCCTAAAAATTCAGTTTCATCGTTTGCTTTTTTATTCATCTCTTCATGAATATTAGCAACTTGATTTGAATATTTCAAAATTGTACTTTCATTTATACTTGAGTTTTCAAAATTAAATTTAATCATATAATTACCCTCCTAAAGCTAAAATCAAATGTATTATATCATAACGTTTTAAAAAAATATATGTTTTTGTGTAAATTTTTGTATAAAAAAGATACTGCCTAAACGCACTTAGGCAGTATTATTCATAAACAATGTAAAATTTAACGATTAAATCTAATAAAATAAGGTTCGCATAAAACATATTTTATAGTCTAGGTATAATAATTTTTCTTCAATATTTCCTATAAGCATTCCTCCTATCTTTATATAATTTCTAGATAATTCAAATGACTAATGAAAAAAATAGAAATAAAAAATTTTTAGAATCACAAAATAATTTTAAATATTATTTATTTTCATTCCTCCTCAAAAACAAAAAATAAATATTTTTAAAATTATTATGTCAAAAAAGAATACAAACGAAAAAAGGTAACATTATCGTTACCTTTTACCGCTAGTTTATGAATAAATACTAGAGCTCTTAAAAACTAATTTGGAAACAAATTAGTCATTTAAGTTATCTAGTGATATTATTATACTACGATATTTTTAATAATGCAATACTTTTTTAAAAAGTTTTTTTAACTTTTTCCGGTGTCATGTTTACCTTGATATAACTGGGATACAGCCTCATTTTCGAAAATTATATTGCAAAAAAATTCAATATTTTTTTCTAAATCACTTACTTTTTTTACCGTCCACCCTAAAATTAATCCACCATTTTTCTTAAATTTTTCTAATTTCTTATTAGGAAAATCATTTATAGAATATGAAATAAAATCTGGTTTTGTTATAAAATTTAAGAACATATTTTTTAAAAATAGCTTTCTTAGTAAACACATTTTATCATTTTTAAATCTACTTGCCAATTGCCCTCTTGGAACTTTAGGAAAATTGTCTTTAAGCCATTTTAAAGATATTGGATTAAAGCTTTGAATAGCAAATTCTCCTTTATAGTCTTTTAAACTTTCTAATAAAACTTTCTCAGTTTCCCCTACTTTCCTATCTGATTTTATTTCAATTAAAAGTGGAACTTTTCCTGAAACTAGCTCTAAAACATCTTTAAATAAAGGAATTTTATACCCTGTATTATCTAATTTCAACTCTTTAATTTCATTAAAATTACATTCCTTAATTTTTCTATTTACACCAGTCATTCTAAGTAAATTATCATCATGAAAAACGACTAATTTTCCATCTTTTAAGAGATGAACATCTAATTCTATTGGATAGTCTTTTTCAATTGCTCTTTTAAAAGCAATTATAGAATTCTCTGGTATCTTTTCTTCTTTATTAAACAAGCCTCTATGAGCAATTGGTCTATTCTTCAAAAAATCAACCTTTGTCAAACTAAACACTCCTTTACTCTAGTTCAAAAGCACCTGTATAAAGTTTATAGTAAATTCCTTTTTGGTCAATTAACTCTTTATGATTTCCACGCTCGATAATTCTTCCATGCTCAAGAACCATAATTGCTTTAGAATTTCTTACAGTTGAAAGTCTATGAGCAATAACAAAAACTGTTCTTCCATCCATTAATTTATCCATTCCATCTTGAACGATTTTTTCAGTTCTTGTATCTATACTAGATGTAGCTTCATCTAATATCATAACAGGAGGGTTATTTATAGCAGCTCTAGCTATTGAAATAAGCTGTTTTTGTCCTTGAGATAGCATTCCTCCACTTCCATCAATTTTTGTATCATATCCATTTGGAAGTTTTCTAATAAAACCATCTGCATTGGCAAGCTTAGCAGCCTCAATAACTTCATCATCACTAGCATTTATATTTCCATATCTTATATTATCTTTAATAGTTCCAGTAAATAAATTTACATCTTGTAAAACCATTCCAAGAGAACGCCTTAAATCCTCTTTTTTTATCTTATTTATATTTATTCCATCATATCTTATTTTTCCATCTTCAATATCATAAAATCGATTTATAAGATTTGTTATTGTAGTTTTTCCTGCACCAGTTGCTCCAACAAATGCAATTTTTTGACCGTGGTTTTGCATATAAGCTAATATCATGTAAAATAGTTTTTCCTTCATCATAAGCAAAATCAACATTTTCAAACTCTATGTAGCCTTTTAATTCAATATATTCTAATCTTCCATCTTTATGAAGATGTTTCCAAGCCCATAAACCAGTATATGTATCTGCTTCTTCTATTTCCCCGTTTTCATTTTTCTTTGCATTTACTAAAGTAACATATCCCTCGTCTTTTTCTGGCTCTTCATCAATTAGTCCAAATATTCTTTTTGCTCCAGCTAAAGCCATGACAACAATATTTATTTGATGTGAAAGCTGAGTAATTGGCATTGTAAAGCTTTTGCTTAAATTCAAGAAAGAAGCTATCATTCCAATTGTAAGTCCACCGAACCCCATTAATAGCAAGAATTCCGCCAAATACTCCGAGTAAAACAAATTGTAAATTTCCAATATTTGCAAGCATTGGTCCTAAAACATTTGAATAAATATTAGCATTTGTCATATCATTACAAAGTTCATTATTCAATTTTTTAAAATTATTTATAGCTTCTTCTTCATGTGAAAAAACTTTAATAACTTTTTGACCATTTATCATTTCTTCAATATATCCATCTACTTTTGAGATAGATTTTTGCTGTTTTATAAAATAATCAGCGCTTTTTCCTCCAACTCTTTTTGTAACTTTCATCATAAGAAAAATTACTATTAAAACTAAAGCTGTTAAATAAATACTTGTACTACACATTGCAATAAATGTTGCAGCTATTGTAACTAGAACTCTTACTATCATTGGAAGTCCACGGGAAATAAATTCTGTTAATGTATCAACATCATTTGTATAATAACTCATTATTTCTCCATTTGTTCTAGTATCATAAAATCTTATTGGCAATTTTTGCATCTTTTCAAACATTTCATCACGAATAACTTTCAATGTTCCGCTGAGCAATTCTAGACATCATTCTTTGATAAATATAGTTTGACACAACACCTACCATATAAATAATTGCCATTACAGAAAGAGCTTTTAAAAGTGGAGTAAATATTGGAGTACTATCTTTAAGCATAGGTGAAATATAATCATCAATTAAGTTCTCAATGAAAAGAGAACTAGCAACGCTAGCTAAAGCTGTAGCAATTACTAAAATGATAACAATTATAAATCTAAATTTATAATATTTTAATATATAGTCAAAAAATAATCTTTTAAGAGTATTTTTATCAAACTTCTTAATCGCCATCTTCTTCTCCTTTCACTTGTGAATAATAAACATCTTTATAAATTTCATTTGTTTTTAAAAGTTCATTATGCGTTCCTATTCCAGAAATTTCACCATTATCTAAAACGATGATTCTATCACTATCTTCAACAGAATTAACTCTTTGAGCTATTATAATTTTTGTAACATTTGGAATATTTTCATGAAAAGCTTTTCTAATTAAACTATCTGTTTTTGTATCAACGGCAGATGTAGAATCATCTAATATCAAAATTTTTGGCTTTTTAAGTATAGCCCTTGCAATACATAATCTTTGCTTTTGACCTCCAGAAACATTAGTTCCACCTTCTTCTATATATGTATCATATTTATCTGGAAAATTTTGAATAAACTCATCTGCTTGAGCAAGCTTGCAAGCTTCAATTATTTCCTCATCTGTGGCTTCTTTATTACCCCATTTTAAATTATCTTTTATAGTTCCTGTAAATAATTCATTTTTCTGCAAAACAACAGCAACTTCATCTCTTAACGTTTTTAAATCATAGTCTTTAACATTTACACCACCTACTTTAAGCTCTCCTTTTGTTACATCATATAGTCTTGAAATAAGACTTATCAAAGTGGTCTTTGAACTACCTGTTCCACCAATAATTCCAATTGTTTCACCTGACTTTATTTTTAAATTAATATTTTTTAAGCAAAGCCTATTTTCGTCTTTTGTATAACTAAATGAAACATCATCAAAATCAATATCTCCATTTTTAACATTCATTATAGGATTTTCAGGATTTTGAATATCTGGAATTTCATCTAAAATTTCTACAATTCTTCTTGCAGATTCAGTTGAAATTATAATTGTAACAAATATCATTGAAAGCATCATAAGTGCATTTAAAATTGACATAGCATAAGTTATTAAACTTGTAATCTCGCCAGTTGTCATTGTTCCTGAAACAATAAATTTTGCTCCAAACCATGAAATTAATGTAATTATTAAATAAATAGTAAATTGCATAAGTGGACTATTAAAAGCAAGTATTGCCTCAGCTTTTGAAAAATCTTTATAAATAGAATCAGAAATTTTTTCAAATTTTTCAATCTCATAATCTTCTTGAACAAAAGATTTTACAACTCTAACACCTTTAACATTTTCTTGAACAACATTATTTAAGTCATCATATGTATTAAACACTCTTTCAAAAATTGGATGAGCAGTTTTTGCAATCCAAATTAATAAAAAACCTAAAATTGGTGCTAATCCTAAAAATATTAAAGCAATTCTTGAATTTGTAACAAATGCCATTGCAAATGAAAAAATTATTGTAAGTGGACTTCTTACAGCACCTCTAATTATAGACATAAATGCCATTTCAACATTTGTAATATCTGTTGTAAGACGAGTCACAATACTTGATGTTGAAAATTTATCTATATTATAAAATGAAAATTTTTGAACTTTTTCATACATATCTTGCCTTAAATTTTTAGCAAACCCAGCTCCTGCTCTTGCAGCAGTTTTTCCAGCATTAACTCCAAAAAACAACGAAAATAAAGCGGCAACAATAAGTATTGCCCCTAATATTAAAATAACTTTTAAATTACTAGCTGTAATTCCATCATCAATAAGTTTTCCAAGTAAAAATGGAATTAAAATTTCCATAAAAACTTCGCCAATTACAAAAACTGGCGTAAGTATTGTATCTTTTTTATATTCTCTTATAGATTTTGCTAACTTCTTAATCATTTTCTTCCTCTTCTTTTTGCTCTTCCTCAATTTCTTTTTTACTAGCTCTAACTTTTAAAATTCTTCTTTCTTTAACTTTTTCTATAGTATATAAAACTTTTTCTGTGTCAATTTCCAGTTTTTCATGCTCTTCTGGAAGACGCCCAAGCTCATTTATTAAATATCCTGAAATTGTATCATATTCTCCTTCAGGAATATCAATATCTAAAACTTTTTCTACTTCATCAATAGAAACTCCTCCATTAAATATATAAGTATTATCATCAATTTGCTTATATGGAAGATCTACTAAATCATATTCATCATAAATTTCTCCAACAATTTCCTCTAATATATCTTCCATCGTAACTAAACCTGCTGTTCCACCATATTCGTCAACAACAATAGCAATTTGCTTCCTATTTTTACGAAGCTCATCAAACAATTCATTTATTGGTTTAGTTTCTGGAATAAAATAAGCTTTCTTTTTTAGATTTTTAATTTTTATTCTTTTATCTTTTGAACTCATTAAAATATCTTTAATATAAACAATTCCACGAATTTCATCAACATTTTCATCATAAAGTGGAATTCTACTATATCTAAACTCTTTATCTGTTGTAATTTTCTCTAAAACCTCAGAAATTGTTAGATTTTCATCTAAAGCATATATATCATTTCTTGGAACCATAATTTCAGAAACCACTTTGTCATCAAACTCAAAAACATTATTTATCATTTGACTTTCTTCTTTATCAATAGTCCCCTTTTCTTCACCAACATCAACCATCATTCTAATTTCTTCTTCAGTAACAGTTTCCTCTTCATTTTCAGAAATTCCAAAAATTTTAGAAATTATATTTGTTGAAAGTGTCAAAAACTTTACAAATGGTGAAGCAATAACAGAAATAAATTTAATTACTCCAATACTAGCAAATGAAACTTTTTCATAATATTTCATTGCTAACCTTTTTGGAACAAGTTCTCCAAAAATTAATGTAAAATATGATAAAATTAAAGTAATTAATATAATAGATATATTATTCCAAGCAGCAAGACCAATATTTGGAAAAGCTTCATATAATTTTGGAGCTAAAGAACTTGCAAAAGTTTCACTTGCAAAAGCACTTGATAAAAATCCCGCAAGAGTAATTCCTATTTGAATAGTAGATAGAAATTTGCTAGGATTTTCAAGCATTTTCTTAATTTTTTTGGCCTTTTTATTTCCTTCCTTAACTAAATAATCAATTTTTGCATCATTTAATGAAATAAATGCAATTTCTGCAGCAGAGAAAAAAGCATTTATTAAAATTAAAATAGCTAATAAAATTATTTTACTCATAAGTAATCCTCCACAATAAATCATATATTATTTTATTAAATAAAATAAGGGATGTCAATAGTCACCCCTCCTATTTTTAAATAGCTACTCTGAAATAAATCATACCATTTTTCCTTACGCCACTTGAAATTTTTCCTTTATGAATTCCAACTATTGATTGAGCTATTGATAATCCAATTCCATAGCCTTCTTTTTTACTTCTAGACTTATCTTCTCTGTAAAATCTTTCAAATAATTTTCCTGTATCAATATCTTTTACATTTTCACAAGTATTTGCAATCTCAAATCTTGCTATTTTTCCTCTTTTTTGGGTAGATATAACAATTTCTCCATCTTCCTCTGTATATTTTAACGCATTATCAAACAAAATATTTACCAATTGTTTAATCATGTTTCTATCAGCAGTCATAGTAACATCTACAGTTTTATCAAAAACTATTTTTCTATTTCCCATTAAAATTTTTAACTCATCTAAAACTTCACTAATTACTTCATTTACAGAAAATTTAGAAGTTTCTAAGCTTGCTTTTCCGTCCTGAATATTTGCAAGAGTAAGTAAAGTTTTTGTCAAAGTGTTTAATCTATTCATTTGATTTTTTATACTTTGAAGCCATTCATTATCTTCTCCTATCATCATTTCTAAAATATCAATATCAGCTGTTACCACAGCAAGTGGAGTCTTAAATTCATGGCTAGCATTTGTAACAAAACTTTTTTGACTTTCAATACTTTTAAATACAGGATTTAAAATAATTTTTGAAGCAACTGCAACAACTAATAAAATTACTAAAAGTAAACCGACCAGTAACAGCTATTGACCTTAATGTAGCAATTTTAAAAGACTGTAATTGCATTTGACAATCAATAAAAACTATTAATTTTTCATCATTTATATTTGTTATTTTATACTTATAATTTGAAAAAAAACCATACTCTCGATTATTTTCTAAAATACTATTTGCAATATTATGAAAAATGCCTATATTTTTACTACTTTTTAATATTTCCTTTGTCATATCTCTAGCTTGCTCATGTGAAATTGAAGCAATATGTTCAAGATTTAACTCAATAATCTTTCCTTCAGAATCAACTCTAATTGTAAAATATCTTGTGGAATATTTAGCCTCATCTGCTAAAAATTCATCATCTTTTGGAACTTCAGGAATTAAACCATCATTTTCACTAATAAGATTTAAAAGTGTATCTAATTGTTTATTTGTCATTTGATAATTTTCAAGTGTTACAACTGTAAAAACACCTATAACAATTATAGTTACAGCAAGCATTGTTGTTATCGTAAATTTAATTTGCAACTTCCTATTAGTTGTCATAGTTTAACCTCTCCTTCTTATTTTAGACTAATTTTTCTAAAATAAATCCATCTTCCTTATCATTTATTTTTATGTTCGCATCTAGCGCTGTAAATTTGTCTTGCAAATATGAAATATACATATTTACAGCAGATTCTTGTAAATCTTTTGTCTGCCAAATCTTTTTGCTTAACTCATTTGGAGTTATATTTCTATCTTGATTTCTAACAAGTATTTCCATAATTTCACATTCTTTAGGATTTAATCTAAAACTTGCTTTATTACTAGAAATTTCAGCCTCTTCTTTATCAAAAACAATATTTCCAACAAAGAATTTTCCTTTTTTCTCTTGTTCTGAACGTATATGAGCTCTAATTCTAGCTAAAAGTTCTTTTTTGTCAAAAGGCTTTGTAAGGTAATCATCTGCTCCATTATCAAGTCCTTCAACTTTATCATCAATAGTTGATTTAGCTGTAAGCATTATAATTGGAGTTTTTATTCCACTTTCTCTCATTTCCCTTACAGCCTCTAATCCATCCATTATAGGCATCATTACATCTAATATTATTACACTAAAACTATCTTCTTGAGTAGCTTCTACAGCTTCTTTCCCATTAAAAGTAGCCTTTACTTCATATCCGACTTAATTCCAAAATCGTTTTTAATGCTCGATTAAGTTCTCTTTCGTCTTCTGCTATTAATATTTTATCTTTCATCTATTCGTTCTCCTCTAAATCTATCATTTTCTTAATTGTTTGCATATTTAAGTCAATTGTAGCAATTTCATCTGCGCATCTTTTAAGTTCTTCAACAATTAGTTCTTGATTTTTAATATTTTTCTTATATTTCATTTCGTGTTCTAAACTTGACCAAAATTCCATAGCAATTGTTCTAATCTGTATCTCAACAAAAACTTTTTTTATTTCTCCTTCTATTTCTAAACTTAATTCAAAAATTATATGATAACTTCTATATCCGTTTGGTTTAGGATTTTTAATATAATCTTTTTCTTTAATAACTTTTAAATCTCTAAAGTTTTTAAGCATATTTGCTACTTCATAAACATCATCTATGTAATTACAAATTATTCTCATTCCGAGCAGCATCATAAACTTTTGTTAAAGCATTTTCTAATGTCATTTCATATCCCTTGCGAGCAAGCTTGTCTTTCATACTTTCTTCAGATTTAATTCTATATATAATATGTTCAATAGGGTCTTGTTTTCCCTTAACTAATCTATATTTTCTAATTATATCAAGTTTTGCATTTATATTTGCAATAGCGCCTTCTAACAGCACTATTGAACCTTTATAAAAACTATTTTCCAATAATATCCCTCCTTCTTGCCACACATTATATCAAAGATTTATTAAAAAACAATTAAATTCATATAAGTTTCACTTTTCTTTCAAAAAATAAATTGGCTTTCCTTGATACTGCTTTTTATGATTTTCTAAAAAAGCCTTATAATAGTAGTTTTGAACAGATTTAATTTTCAAAGTTCTATTTATAAATTCTAAATTTTCTTCTAATGTTTCTCTTCCAAAAATATTTATTAAAATAGATTCTAAATTTTTATCTAGTTCATCTAAAGAGATTTCATATCTAAAATTATCATAGTTTGTTTCTTGAGCAATATAGTCATATCTCCCATATTTTACTCCGAACCGAATAACTCAATAAATCTTTTAAAATTTCTTTTTCATCAAATGACTTTATTGTTAAATCTCTATCATTTACTTTATAATCTATTTCATTTTCTATTTCAAAAATTTTATTGAAAATTTTATTTAATTCTTCTTCATTTTTTCTTAAAGTTTCACGTAAATAGTTATAATATTTTTTAAAATTTTCTAGTGTTTGGCTCAAAGTTTTTGCTCTAAACTTTTCTATAAAAAGTGGTAAAACTTTAAAATCTATACTTGTTTCATAAAAGCTCCATTCTTCCCTACATATTTCTATGTTTTCTTTTGCAAGTCTAGTTATTTCTTGTTTTACACTTTCATAATCAGTAATTTTAAATGGCAAACTTGCAATATTACCAACCTGAAAGTTTACTGTTGGAGCTAAACATGACAAAAATTTAAAACAACAATTACTACATAAATAACTAATTACATAATAAAGGTCATTTTCTTTTGGAAACATTGAAGAACCTGATACATCAAAAACATATCCATAATCTTTAAACTTTACCCCGAAATTCTCAAATCCAAATAATGACCATGTTATACCTTTTTCAAAATAATATTTTCTAGATGGCAAATGATTTCCTTGATTTAAAAGTTTCTCATAATTTTCTTTATTAAACTTTATAACATATTCATAATTTCCATACCATTTTCTAAAAATTCCACCTTTATTAAATGGAGCATAAATTTTTTCTGTTTCAAAAAATTCTTCAATATTATGGCAATTTCTAGCAATTTCAGAATATGGAACTTCATACCAATATTTTACAAATTCCTTATTATTTCCAGTTGCTAATCCTTGTTTAGCTTGGTAAAAATCATTTAAACTTTTATTATATTTAAAACAGTTTCTAATCTTTTCTGAAATCCAATAAATAAAAGGCCAATTTGGAATTTCATAAAATCTATTTTGATTTAGATAATAATAATTTTTTTCATTTTTAAAATTGTTAATTTTCTCTTGAACATTATAATAATCACAAAGTCTAATAAAACAAGTCTCTATATTTTCTTTTGACTTTTTAAAAATAAATGAAGTTGCTAAAGCGTTAAATGAACTTAAATCTGAAAATGTTGCAGGTCCCGTATGGAGCATATTCAAAAAAGTTCCATTTTCTAAAACCTTCTTTCTTAATTTTTTAAAGCTTGAAATAAACATCCATGAATGTATTGTAATCATTGAAAGATATCCATTTTCTTTTGTAAATTCAAAGCATCTTTCTATAAATGATGCATACATTTCAGATTTTGTATTTGGATATTGTTTTTTTAAAAATTCACTTAATTTATTATTAATATTCTTCTTACCCATATATGGTGGATTTGTACAAACAATATCATATTTTCTAGTCAAAATTTCATATTGCTCTATAAGCTTATCTATTTTTCCATCTTTATTTGGAAGCTTGATTTTTAAAGGTTGTAATAATGAGCCATATTCGTCAGCATCTTTGAAAACTTGAACTATATCACCATATTTACTCTTACTAAAACAACTAGAATTTTGAATAAAAATTATATTTATATTATTTATATAATCTTCTTCAAAAATATTTTTATAGATATTTGAAGCCTTTAAAATTAGAACTATTTTTGCAATTTGACAAACAGTCTCATCTATATCAATTCCATAAAGATTTTTAGTTAAAATATTTTTAATTGCTTTTTCTTTAGAAATTCCTTTTTGCAAATAAGCTTTATAAAATAAATCAAAAGCATAAATCAAAATATGACCTGTTCCACAACAAGGGTCAATAAAATTTATTTCTTCTAAATCTTTATTTTCTATAATATCATTACTTTTAACTGGAATATAATATTTAAGCTCTTTTTGTAGATTTGTAAATCTTCCAAGACTATTTTCCACTAAATATTTTGTAATCCAGTCTGGAGTAAAAAGCTGAGTTGCATAAGGTATATCGTCTTTTTCTACTTTTATATTATTTTTTAGATTACCAAAAACTCTTGTCTTTTCTTCTGAAATAAAATATTGATATAACCATCCAATAGTTTCTGGATTTTCAAAATCTTCTTTATTACAAGAATTTAAAATCTCCCAAATTTTATTTTGAATCATTCCATTAAAGCCTAAAAAATCTTTAAGCCACAATTCTCTATTAGCAAATCCTTTAAAGCTTAAATATTTCAAACAAATGGCAAAAATAAAGGCTTTACTATCGCCTTTTAATTCTATATTTAATTCATAAGCAATTTTTTTCAAATTAGTTTTATTCATTTCAGCTTCCTCTATCAAAATTCTATTTGTATTCTATCATAGAATTTCAAATTTGGCTATATAAAAATAAAAAGTTACTTTACTAGTAGTAACTTTTTATTTTTATAATATTTTTAAAATGAACTCATATATTTTTCTGTTAAATCAACATTCATTTTTACTAAATCAGTCGTCAAAGGATGATTATATAGTCTACATCCTTTTATTTCACCGATTAATTTACATTAATTAACTTACTACCTTCTCTTCTTTTTAGTTCTAATATCGGATTTACATATCTTTTTGAATTATAATTTAAAATAATCACGATAGTCGTTTTCATCAAATCTTCCCTCTTCTAACTAAATTCAAAAGAATTATATCACATTATCAATGCTTATAGCAAGCAAATATCTAAATTTAAACATTATTTTAATTTGCAAATGAAGCTATATATTTATTAAATTTACTATAATTTTCACGTACTTCTGTATCAGAAATTCCTCTATTATATACTCTAATAGTTTTCATAGATCCATTAAACAAATAAAGACAACTATCAGCTAACGAAGGTGCAATACCAATATAAAAGTCGCCTTTTTTTCCATCATAAATTTCTAATCCATTTTTAAACCCGGATAAACTATCTAATGTCCAGCCCTGTAATTCGCCATTTAAGAAAACTTTGCATAAACACCAATTATCGCCTTCGTCTCCATTCCATTTTTTCACTCTTTCTTTATCATCATCGCTTAAACTATCTGGTGCCTCTGAGCTATAGTAAGTAAACGAAATACTCCCCGTAAAGCCATCACTTATTCCAAATTTTTCAACGATATTTGCCCATGTCCTATCTGTTCGCATTCCTTCACCTTTAAAAGTTGCACAAGGCCAACCAGCCTTACAATACAATGACCCAACAAAATCTTTATTTAAATGTGCAATTAAGCATTTCAAATATAGATCCATCGGACCATCTAATCCTGGTCCTCTACAAAATAATCCTGTTCTATAATCTGAACCGATTTACAGAAGTATTTAATGCTTTATCAATAGTTCCCATAAATTCAAAAGTAAATCCTTTTGAAAAGCTAACATTACCACCATCTAACATTATATAGCCTTTTTCATCATTCTCATTGCTATCAATATTAAACAATAACTGTTTATTTTCGCTATCGTATGAAACATCACCATATTTTGTTATATTTTTTTCATTTAATTTGCTATTATCTAAGTTTCCATTCTCATCTAAATATTCTTCAAAGTTGCTTGGATCTAAATTTAATACTAGTCCAGTTGTTGTTCCTAATGTTGAATTTACATTCCAATCTTCATAATTCTTACTTAATAATGTTAATTCATTTGTTTTATAATCTATCACATAGTCTCTTGTTAGTGTTACTGTTTTTCCATCTATTTCAATGTTCCCTGACTTTAATAAGTAATAGCCACTTCCCCATCTTCCTATTTCATTTGATTCTTCATCATAATCTATTACAATATCCCATTTTGTATCATTTACTGTGTTTTTGTCATATAATCTCTTTCCTGGCATTTCTTTTGGGGCTTCTTCTTTATCATTTTCCGGAATACCGCCTAACTCATCTTTCTTCGGTAATATATCTCCTACTATACTTATCATGTCTTCTACTGTCATGTCTGTTCTACTAAATGTTGTATCTATTCCTACACTTTCTGCCATCTTTATCTCATAATCATCTTTTCCTATAAAATATAATTTTCCATTTAATATTACAAACTTTTGGAGATCTGTATCATTTATTGATGGCACATATTCTTTTAATTTTTCACCTGCACATACTAAATTTTCACTCATATGTATATCTGTTTCTTCTTTATATGCTGAAAATTTACTTTTCACTCTTGCATCTAACGCATTTATTATTATCCCATTTTCTCCAATTATCGCATTTAGTGAAACTCCAGCAAGTATAAGTAGAACAATGACCGTTATTTTCTTATTTTATGATTAACTTAAAACTGGCAAAAAAAGACAGTTCATTTTTCCATAGATTAACCTCTTAA
>CANQOG010000021.1 GCA_947625415.1 uncultured Clostridia bacterium | reverse complement strand
AAAAATATTCTATCAAATCGGTATCTCTTATTCAATTTTTTTCTAAAATTTCCCTACTAAAAGTTTATACTAACACCTCTCATTTATTTATTAATAACTTATTTTACAAAAATTTCCTTTGAATTTAAAAATATAAAATGCTATTATTTGTTTAGTAACTTGCTTAAATCTGGAGGTTGTTTATGAAATTTAATTTAGATAAAAAAACTATTAATTTGATTTTAAAGTTTGAAAATTTCTCATTATTTATATCTTTAATTGGAATTGTAATTCTTTACATACATTTAAAATTTTACATATCTTCTAATTTATTTGAAATTGGAACAGGAATTTTTAAAATTGGCTTAACCTCTGGAGTTGCCTCTTTTTGTTCAGGAATATTTTTCAATGGAGTACAAAAAGGAATTATAAAATAAAATGATAATAAGAATAAACATTTTTTCTAGTTACAAAGAAAAAACATTTATTCTTATTTTTTTATCTTTTATCAATCTCTTCTTTAAACAATTTATTCAATAACTGTGGATTTGCTTTTCCTTTCGTTTCTTTCATTGCTTGTCCAACTAAGAAACCTAAAGCTTTGTCTTTTCCAGCTTTAAAGTCAGCAATTGATTGTGGATTATTATCTAAAATCTTTATTACAACTTCTTTTATTGCATTTTCATCAGAAATCTGAATCCATCCATTTTTTTCAACTATTTTACTTGGCTTTTCAGAAGTTTCAAACATTTCTTCTAAAACTTTTTTTGCTATTGATGAAGAAATTTTTCCTTCATCAATTAACTTTACAAGTTCACCTAAATCATTACCTGTAAACGGAATTGTGTCAGGTTCTTCATCTTTTTCATTTAAAATTCTAGCAATATCAGACATTATCCAATTACTAACAGCTTTTGGATTATTACAAACTTTAATTGCATCTTCAAACATATTTGAATAATATTTTGAGGATGTCACTATATTTGCAGCTTTTAAAGATAGCTCATAATTTGATAAATATCGTTTTTTCCTACTTTCTGGCAATTCTGGCAAATTATCTTTAATATTGTTTATATATTCATCAGTTAAAATTATTGGAGCTAAATCTGGATCTGGAAAATATCTATAATCTTGAGCATCTTCCTTATCTCTCATTGTAAATGTCTTTCCAGATATATCATCCCATCTTAAAGTCTCTTGACTAATAGTTCCACCATCTTCTATAACCTCAATTTGACGATTTGCTTCATATTTTATTGCTCTTACTATACTTCTAAATGAGCTCATATTTTTCATTTCTGTTCTAGTTCCCAATTTCTCAGTTCCCTTTTTTCTAACAGAAACGTTTACATCTGCTCTTAATGAGCCTTCTTGCATTTTACAATCAGAAACTTCAATATATTCAAAAATTGATTTAAGTTTTCTCATATAGTTTTCAGCTTCTTCTGCACTTCTCATATCAGGTCTAGATACAACTTCAATTAATGGAACACCAGCTCTATTTAAGTCAACAAAACTTCCTCTTCCATATTCATCATGATTTAACTTTCCAGCATCTTCTTCGATATGAATTCTCTCAATTCTAATTTCTTTTTCTTTCCCATCTTCAAGTTCAATATTTACATGACCATCATGGCAAAGTGGTAAATCAAATTGAGAAATCTGATATGATTTTGGCAAATCTGGATAAAAATAATTTTTTCTATCATTTTTACTAACTTTTGTAATTTCACAATTTGTAGCAAGACCAGCTTTTACAGCATATTCTACAACCTTTTCATTTAAAACAGGTAAACTTCCTGGAAGCGCCATACAAACTGGACAACAATGAGTGTTTGGCTCCCCTCCAAAATCAGTTGGACAAGAACAGAAAATTTTAGTTTTTGTAGAAAGTTCACAATGGACTTCCAATCCAATTATAACTTCATAATCTTCTTTTGCCATTAGTTTTCGCCTCCTTTAAATGTAGGTTTATTTTTTCTAAAATTAGTATTTTGTTCATAAGTATATCCAGCTCTAAATATTTTTTCCTCTTCAAAAGAATTTCCAACTAATAAAAATCCTATTGGTAATCCATTTGAATCTAACTTACAAGGAATACTCATTCCAGGAAGTCCAGCAATATTTACTGGAACTGTACAAATATCAGCCATATACATTTCTAATGGATTATTTGATTTTTCACCAATTTTAAAAGCAGTAGTTGGTGATGTTGGAGTTAAAATCAAATCATATTTTGCAAATAATTTATCATATTCATTTTTAATAATTGTTCTTACCTTTTGAGCTTTTTTATAATATGCATCATAATATCCAGAAGATAATACATAAGTTCCTAAAATAATTCTTCTTTTAACTTCTGGTCCAAAACCTTCTGAACGAGAATTTTTATAAATATCTTTTAAATTATCAAATTTTTCTGTTCTATAACCATATCTAATTCCATCAAATCTTCCCAAATTTGAACTAGCTTCTGCGCAAGCAATTATATAATATGTTGCTAAAGCATATTTTCCAATATCTAAAGAACATTCTTCAACTTCTGCTCCTAATTCTTTATATTTTTCAGCTACTTCTAAAATTGCCTCTTTAACCTCACTACTAACCCCTTCAGCTAAAAACTCTTTAGGAAGTCCAATTTTCATTCCTTTAACATCATTTACTAATGATTTTGTATAATCAACTTTTGGTCTTTTTGAAGAAGTTGAATCTTTTTCGTCATGTCCAGCTAAAACATTTAAAAGAATAGCTGAATCTGTAACATCTTTAGTTAATGGTCCAATTTGATCCAAAGAAGAAGCAAATGCAACTAATCCATATCTTGAAACTAATCCATAAGTTGGCTTCAAACCTACAATTCCGCAAAGACTAGCTGGTTGACGAATACTTCCACCTGTATCAGAACCTAATGCACAAGGTGCTAAGTCTGCTGAAACAGCAGCTGCAGAACCTCCAGAAGAACCTCCCGGAACAGCAGATAAATCCCAAGGATTATGAGTTTTGAAAAATGCTGAATGTTCTGTTGAACCACCCATAGCAAATTCATCCATATTAAGCTTCCCTAAGAAAATCATATCTTCTTTTTTCAAATTTTCAATAACAGTAGCATCATAAGGAGATTCATAATTTTCAAGCATTTTTGAACTACACGTTGTTTTTGTTCCTTTAATATTCATATTATCTTTTATTCCAATAGGAACACCAGCAAGCTTTCCTAGCTTTTCCCCTTTTGCTCTTCTTTCATCTATATCTTTAGCTTTAGCCAATGCCTCATCTTCCATAATTGAAACATAAGCTTTAACTAATTTATCTTTTTCTTTAATTCTATCAAAATAGCTTTTTACTAAATCATAAGAGGTAATTTCTCTTTTTTGTAGTTTTTCAGCTATTTCATTTACTGTATATTCATAAAGTTCCATAAATTTTCCCCCTTTGATTATTGTATAACTTTAGGAATTCTAAACATTCCATCATCTTGACTTGGTGCATTTTTTAGCAACTCTTCTTTTGAGATTGTTTGTTTTACTTCATCTTTTCTAAATACATTGTATTCGCCATTTATTCCTACGGTTTCTTTAATTTCATCTGTATTAAGATTATTTACAACCTCAGCAAACTCTAAAATATCTGTCATATCTTGAGCATATCTTTCGATCTCTTCTTCAGTTAAATTAAGACTTGCAAGTTTTGCAATATGAATAATCTCTTCTTTACTAATTGCCATTTAAATCGCCCCTCTCTATCCAACTCAAAAATATTTTATATTATATACTAATATAAACAAAAAAACAAGGGGAAATTTTATTCCTCTTGCTTTTCAACTTTTTATAAAAGTATTATTATATTATTATCTTTCATTTTCTTCCTCTTTATCTTTTGTAGTTTTAGATTGCTCCTGTTCTTGTTCCTTCTCTTTTTCTTGTTTTTGCTCTTTAGTTGCTTTCTTAGCATCTTCATGCATTAAACTATATGTATCAAGTTCTTCAACGTATGTTCCAGAATCATCAGCAAAATCTACTAATTGCCCCATTCTCAATTTTCCACTATCATCTCTATAAACTGCATATTCAACACCATCTTTTGATTTGAATTTTTCGATTGCTGATTTTTTTGTTAATAACTGAGGTGTACCTTTAATAATCTTTCCACCAACAGCTGGTACTAAACCACTTTGGAAAGAAATCTCCTTATCAGAAAACATATCTTTTTTCATTTCTAAAAATGGCTTACATTTTCCATCTACGTCAATAGTTACCATTTCACAAGTTTCTTTTCCATCAATCACACTATTTATCAAATATATATTTGTAGTTAGTTTTGATACAGTTTCCCAACCAGCTACACCATAAGGAACTGTTTCAGAATTATCTTGTTGTAAATCTTTAACTTGTGTTATATCTACGATTTTAGTTTTCTTTCCTGAATATATTTTATTTAAATATTCTTGTATTGCTTGGCTAGTTATAGATTTTTCAATATCTTTTCGAGATGTTTTTGTACTTTTTCCAGTATATTCACTAGAGTCAAATATCATAATTGTTCCTTGTTCCTTTGCAAGCTTAAATTCTTCATTTAAGTCACAGTCCTTGCTTCCAGATACCTTAAACATCTCTTGCCAATCATCTCCATCTAAACTTATAGTTGTTTCCATTTTTCCTGTCTGAGCATTTATTTTTCCACTACCAATACGAATAAGTTCTCCATTTTCATTTTTGGTATAATATTCGTATATTGGCGCCCACTTTTTATTTATAGCATAAGATGTTGGAGAAAATTCAGACTTTACTATAAAAACCTCCCCAAAATTATGGTCTTGAACTGTAAAATCTTCAACTTGTTCTATTTCCAATAAATTTTTCTTCCATCCTCTATTATCTTTTGAACCACTAATAAGAGTTCCTTCTCTATAATGTTTTGCTCTGAAATTGTTTTCATCAGTATATGGCATGAAAAAATTTTCTCCACTATAACTTTCATATTCTTTCCTAGCAATTAGTTTTGCAAGATTTTCATTTTCAGTTCCTAATATCTTCTTATATTCTTCTGCTAAATCTAATTTTAATTGTTGTCCTACAGGCGTTGTTCCACGAATTCCTTCTAATTGTCCTTTTTTTAAAGCTTTTTTAGCATAAGAATCAAATATTTTAGCCATTTCTCCATTATTTACTTCAACTCTTGATTTATCTACCGCTTGGTCTAAAGGCTGATTTTCTGTGGCTTCTATTTTTTTCCCTGTTGCATTATTTTTTCTTTCTACTATATTTGATAATTTATCTACTTTTTCCACCTTTTTCAAGAATGTATCTGGTAACGCAGATTTTTGAGTAAAAAATTCCTTTATTCTATCTAGAATATTCCCCCTTTTTAGAACTTCCTTCACATTATCTCCAGACCTTAAACCAAAAATTTTGTAATCTTTTCTTGAAAAATATTGTTGTTTCCATTTTTTAGCTATTTCTGTATTACCTAATTCCATTTCATACATCATTGTATCTACAATAACTTCTTTAAATGGATGGATTTTTGACATCTGCATTAATTCAATAAAATCTAAACCATTGACAAGGTTAGAAAATTTATAACTATTTGCTAAATTAATAAGAATTTTTCTTTTTTCACCTCTTCTAACATTTCTATATGTTTCTACTAATTTTTCTTTAGGCATCTTTTCTAATTCTTCTGTTGTATATCTCATAAATAATTGCCTCCATTTTATCAATGCTATTATTCTTGATTATATAATTTATTATATTTATATTATAACTTTACTATCCTTTTATTGTCAACATAAAATTAACTAATACAAAATTAAGTGAATAAAAATAGGTCAAGCCAATAATAAAGTTTTTCCTAATAAAAATTTAACAATAATAAAAAGATGCTATACAAATTTTAGCATCTTCTTTCTTATTTAATATAACAATTATTTATTTCCCATTTTATTTTTTCTCAAAAATGTAGGAATATCTAAATTATCTGAACTATTGTCTACTGATGGAGATGTTGTAGTTTGAATTGTATTATTTCTCTTTCTCCAAGCTTCTGAAACAATTCCTTCATAACCTGTATTACCAGGTTTATCATTCTCTTTTTCAAAACCAGTAGCAATAACTGTAATCTTAATTTCATCTCCCATAGAGTCATCTGTAACAGTACCAAAAATGATATTTGCTTCTGGATCTGCACTGCGTTGAATTAATTCAGCAGCAGTATTTGCTTCTAATAATCCAACATCACTACCACCGGTAATATTAATGATTACACCTCTAGCTCCTTCAATAGAAGTTTCTAATAATGGACTTTGGATGGCTTGTTTTGCGGCATCTTCTGCTCTGTTTTCACCACTAGCAATACCAATACCCATGTGAGCCATTCCTTGATTTAGCATAATTGTCTTAACATCTGCAAAATCTAGATTAATTAAACCAGGAACTGCAATTAAATCTGATATACCTTGAACACCTTGTCTTAAAACATCATCAGCCATTCTAAAAGCTTCAATCATTGATGTTTTTCTATCAATTACTTGCAATAATTTATCATTTGGAATTACTACTAGAGTATCAACTTTTCCTTTTAAACTAGCAATACCACGTTCAGCTTGAGCTAATCTCTTTTTACCTTCGAATGTGAATGGTTTGGTAACAACGCCTATTGTTAAAATTCCTAATTCTTTAGCAGCTTGAGCAACAACTGGAGCAGCGCCTGTACCAGTTCCACCACCCATACCAGCAGTAACGAACACCATATCAGCACCTTTAATTATTTCAGCAATTTCTGCTTTATTTTCTTCAGCAGCCTGAGTACCGATATCTGGATTTGCACCAGCACCTAATCCTCTAGTTAACTTCTCACCTATTTGTAACTTTGTTGTAGCTTTTGATTTATTAAGATCTTGTTTATCTGTATTTAAAACAATAAACTCAACGTTCTTAATACCAGCTTCAATCATTCTGTTGACTGCATTATTTCCAGCACCACCAACTCCGATTACTTTAATAGTAGCTGTTCCGTCCATATTATAATTCAAATCATCCATATCCATTATCATTAGGTGATTCCTCCTTTTTCAAATATATATTAATAAAAATTAAAACCTAAACTTGTTATACTATAATATATTAATCATTTTAAACTAAATAATCAATATGTTTTTTAAATTTTACGAATAGAAAAAATCTTTTATTTTCTCTATTATATTTTTAAAAATATGTGTCTCTGTTTTAGCATCTATATTGCTTGAAACTGTTTCTGCATAAGGTCTAGAAGCAATATATCTAACTAACGCATAACTTGTTCTATATGTAGATTTTATAGTACTAATTAATCTTCCTGTTGAAATTTTTACTGGAATATTCAAAACTATTTTTCCAGCCATATCACTTTTACTAATATTAACTATTCCTTCTCCTGTCAAAATTACATCATTTATAACAGATTTTAACCCTCTAGCTGTAATATCTTTATTAATTAATGTAAATATCTCTTCAATTCTAGCTTCAATAATCTCAATTAACTCAGAACTTTTTATTGTCTTATTTTTTCCATCTATATCTTTAGAAGTATTTAAACTAATATTATTATCATTATCTATATAAGACTTTAAAGCTAAACCATATTGACGTTTTAATTTATCTGCCTCTTCTCTAGAAATATTTAAGCAATATGATATGTCACTTGTAATATTGTCTCCACCTAAATTGATAGTGTTACTATAAACATAAGATGAACCTACAAAAACTCCTATTTCTGTATTTCCAGCTCCAACATCTAATATCATAACATTTTCTTTTAATTCATTTGTATCCAAAACTAGATTTCTTTCAGCTAATGTTATAGGAACTATACCATCTATTTCTATTCCTACTTTTTTGAAAATAGAGCTTAGCTTTTTCTTATATTCTTTATCAGCTAAGATAATTTGAGCTGTTAGTGTAAGAGATGAACTGAATTTTCCAATAGGGTCTAATACTGGTTTTCCGTCATCTAATATAAACTTGTCTGGTACAATGTCTATTAGTACTTTATCTTCTGGGATTTCAATGTCTCTAACTAACATAATACTAGATGTTACATCTTTAATGTTTATGCCGGCTAGCTTATCTTTTGTTTCTCTTACGATACTGTTTTGTACTATTGTTGTATATTTACCAGGAATTGTAGTATATGCTGAATTTATCTTAAAATTTGAGATTTCCTCAGCTTCTTGAATTGTTTTAGAAATAGCCGAACTTATAGCTTCTTCATCAACTATTAAGCCTTTTTGTATTCCAGAACATTTACAATTTGTAGAGCAAATAATTTCAATTTGGTTAAAATTGTTTACTTCGCCAACAACTGTACTGACCTTAGAGGTTCCAATATCGATTCCAACTATTATATCCCCTACTGCCAAAAGCTTAACCCTCCATTTTCTATCATATTCTTTTACATGCGATAAGAATATTACATTTTAGACAAAATGTCAAGAGAATTTGATACTTTTTTGTAATAAATGTAATATTTTTGTAACCTGTCTTTTGTACCAAATTCTCTTGATTATTAGTATTTCAATAAAAACTGTTTTTTAATCTTTTGCTTCTTCTTTTACTTCTTTTTGCTCTTGTTTTTTCTTTCTTCTATTTTCTACCATATTAGACCATTTTTCTAAATAATATCTTCTTATAATTGCTAAATTTGTAAACATTCTTCCAACAAAAACTATGATAGCTGCTAAATAAATATCTACATTTAATTTTTCACCTAAAATTGTTAACAAAATTGAAAGAATTGCATTTCCAAAAAAACCTGTTAAAAAAATTTTTAAATCAAAATTTTTCTTAATTGTAGCAACAACTCCACCAAAAACTGAATCTAATGCTGCAATTATTGCTATTGCTAAATAATTTGAATATGTATAAGAAACTATCGGAGAATTAAAACCAACAACAGCCCCTAATACGCAACCTATAATTATCGCTATATATACCATCTTCTTCCCCCTCCTACTCATCTATTTCAGATGCATATTTATATTCTAAAGTTCCATTATATTTTTTTATTAATATATTATTATCTAAAACATAGCTTGCTTTTTTTCCAGCAGCTTCCATATCATCTAAAAATCCATATTTAATACTTATACTACTTTCTAAATATTTTTGATTACCTATAGCTTCTATTATGTAAGGACTGTCTATTCTAGACCTAACAAGATCTTTTGCTGTATTTACAAAAATATATTTATAATCTATATTTGAAATATCTGTACGTGAAATTATTCTTTGTTCATTTATTGAAATTGCTTCTGCTCCGGCAAGTTTTAGTTCATTTACAAGTGATATTAAGTCTTCAGCTATTATTTGAGATTTATCAGTATCTTCTAATATTATTCTAATTCCTGGACCTGTAACATCAGTATATCCAGCAATTTTTTCAGCTTCAGCTACTTCTCCGAGTTAAAAGCTGTGAAATATCATTATTTTCCTGTATTTCTTTTGTATATTCTTCAATTTTTTGATTTGTTTCTTCTATTTTTAAAGAGGCATCTTCATATTTACTTTTCCAACTAGCAAGCTCTGTACGTAATTCTGCTTCTCTCATAACTTCAATACCAGTAATATCCGTTTCTATAACTGTTTTAAATTGAATTACCATTGTTAAACCAAGAACAAATGCAGTTATTGTAATAGATATGATTAAACCAATATTTACCTTTTTTTCTTTCATATTTATCTCTTCCTTTAACTATTTAGTTTTTATCTAATATAGTCTTTTGTAAAAATTCCATCAAATCTAGGAACTACAACTGTATCAGATTTTTCTACTTTAACTTGAATTCCAGCTTTTTTCATTAGACTTAAAGTTCTTCCATTCATTGATACTCCTCCATCAAGCATTGATTTTAGACCTATTGCATGTATTTCAAATGGATTTCCAATTTTTTCATCATTTATTTTTATAACATTTCCTATACAAGTTATTGCTGTAGTGGAAACTATTCTTTGTCCATTTATTGAAATGGCTTCTGCTCCAGCTATACATAAATCATTTACAATCGCTTTTAAATCACTATCATGTATAACTGTTTGTTCTACTGGAACACCATTAGCTACTCCCTCTTCACCATCTTCAATTCTAATTATTATTCCTTGTCCTTGAAGAGCTGTTAACCCAATTTCACTATTTATTTCATCAAGCCTTTCAGAAAGCTCACTAGAAGAACTATCATTTACAGAAACACTAGCAATTAATGAATTTAATTCTTTTTCTTTTCCTTCCAAGACTTTAAATTGTCTTTCATATTTTTCCTTCATTTCTAAAACACTATCTCTTAACTCTTTTTCGCTCAAAGTTCTTGCAGCTTTTGTTCCACTTTGACTAACTGTTTTTACTTGAATAAAAATTCCAATTGTTAACAAAAAACACATCATTCCAAGTAATATTGCTATTTTACCGTTCTTCATGAAAAGCCTCCTTATCTTATTGTTCTCTAAAATATACATAGCTTTCGTCTAAATCACCATTAACATATATAACTCCACTATGACCTATTTCACTCTCTAATATTTTTTTCATATATAAAATTCTTGTATTTAAATTTGAACCATCACCTATATGTACACTTTTTTTATCATCATCTAATTGTAAAACAAAATCGTCTTTATTTTCTACATTTATTGTATAAATTCTATTTGAAACTCCATTACTTTCCATTGAAGCTATAATATTATTAACAACTTCAAGTTTTTCTAAGTCTTGTTTATTTAATCTAATTTTAGTATTTCCAACTGACAAGCTTGAACAATCTGTAACTAATCCTATTATTATAGGATCTCCATTATTCTCGCTACTTACTTCTAAAACATATCCTTCTCTATCAATATAAAGAAATTCTCCAGAATAATTCATCATATATTTGTGTTTTCTTTGAGTTACTATTATTTTTAATTTTCCACTAAAATCTCTTTTTATTTCAGCCTTTTCTATATAAGGATTTTGCTCTATTTTTTTTGAAATTTCACTTCTTAAATATTTATAAAGCTTGTCCCCAACTTTTAAACCTGAAAACTCTATAACTTGTTCTTTTGAAATTCTAAGATTTTCTTGTTCTGTATTTTCATTCTTTTCATCTTCTGTTTTAACGCTCTCTATTATTACATCAATACTTCTAATAGTCAAAGCCCCTCTTACAGCAAATACAGCGATTATAAGTCCGAGAATTAAAACAACTATAATAATTTTAACATTTATCTTTTTTTTATTATTACTTATTTTTTCAGCTGTTTTCTTCAATGTTATTCTCCTTTTATAGAAGTCGGAAATTATTTTTCCGACTTCAAATTTACCAATTTTATATCTGCGCCAAGTTTAGATAATTTTTTATCAATGTTTTCATATCCTCTTAAAATATGCTCCGCATCATCAATTTGCGTTTTTCCTTTTGCAAAAAGCCCAGCTAAAATAAGACAAGCTCCTCCTCTTAAATCTGTAGATTTTACAGTATTTCCAGATAGTTTTCTTCTTCCTTCTATAACTAAAACATTTCCTTCTTGCCTAAATTTTGCTCCCATTCTAGTTAGCTCACCGAATATATTTAAATCTATTTTCAAATATATTTTCTGTTATAGTAGAAGTTCCTTTTGAAATTGAAAGTAAGCTTCCAAATATAGCTTGCATATCTGTAGGAAAGCCGTGGATATGGTAATGTTTTTATCTCTAATTTATTTGGTCTTTTTGTCATTCTAATTGTAACAGAATTTTCTTCAGTTTGTATAATAGCTCCAGCTTCTTCTAGTTTATATAAAATTGGTTTTAAATGTTCAGGATTTACTTTATTTATTTTTACATTTCCTTTTGTCATACATGTAGCAACTAAAAATGTTCCTGCCTCTATTCTATCAGGCATTATACTATAAGAGATTGATTTTAGTCTTTTCACGCCAATAATTTTAACAGAACTTGTTCCCATTCCATAAATTTTAGCTCCCATTTTTAATAAGAAATTACACAAGTCAACAATTTCTGGTTCTCTAGCAGCATTTCCAATAGTAACTATTTTTCCATCTGACAAAATAGATGATAAAATTATATTTTCAGTAGCTCCAACGCTTGGAAAATCTAAATGTATCTGGGTATTCTCAATTCCATTTGTAATACATTCAATTTTCCCATTTTCTTCTGTAATTTTAATTCCCATTTTTCTAAAGCTACTTAAATGTAAATCTATTGGTCTACTTCCTATATCACATCCTCCTGGATAAGAAAAACAAGCCTTCCCAAATCTAGAAATCAAGCTCCCAGCTAATATCACTGAAGACCTTAATTTTCTCATAAATTCTTCTGGTATCATTTTATCTTCCATTTTGCTAGAATCAATTATAAGTTTATCTTTAATCTTTTTAATTTTGCAATTCAAATGTTCTAAAATTTTTATGGTTACATGAACATCTTCAATATCTGGAACATTATATAATTTTACAATAGATTTATTTAAAATGCTCGCTGATAATATTGGTAAACTTGCATTTTTAGACCCAGATATATCTATTTCCCCACTTAACCTTTTTCCACCATTTACTATGTAGCTATACATTTTAAGTACCCCCTCTTCATAATATATTCTTCTACATATTATGAAGATTTTACATAAATAGTGAAAATTTTTATCATCGTGATTATATAACAAAAAATAGAATTTATCAATGATTTTTACGCAAAAAAAATAACTCTTTAAAAAGAGTTATTTTTTTATTTATCTTTATTTAATATCTCTATTCATTCTTTCAATTTTAATGTAAATAACAAGTGATATAAATATTACACCAATTATTATTCTAGCAAGTCCATCTTCTGGACCAGTATATGGCATATCATCATCAGACTCATTTGTTACTTCAATTCTATTTGAAGCCATATTTGTTGTATTTATTGTATTATTTACAGCTGGACGAAGAACTGAATTATTAACTGGAGTAGAATTATTTACTGGAACAGAATTGTTAACTGGAGTTATTCTATTTGTAGCTGGTCTAGCTAAATTAAGTGGTGTTATATTATTTGAAGATTGATTTCTAACAGTATTACCAACTGTTCCACCGCTTGAGCTATTTCCTATTGTAATAACTGCTGACGTAGGATCACTATCTAAAGCTTCATCTGTACTATTTGCAATTTTTATTGTTGATAATTTAACTTCTCCTTGAGTTCCATCTGCAAGTCCTTCTTTTGTTTTTAAAGTGATTTGCATAAGTTCACCATCTGTTTTTTGTAAATTAGTTTTAACTAATGTTACTAAACTTGTTCCAACAGCATAGTTTGCAGTCCATCCACTTGAACCCTCAATACTTGAATCAGTTAATTGTTCAAAAACATTTTTGTCATAATCTACATAAGCTTTAAAGGTATTAAATCCTGTTTCACTAAAATTTAAACTACTTATTCTTACTGTTATCAAAACCTCACCACCAGAAGCAACTCTAGTATTGTTAGCTGTCAGTGTAGTATTAAAACTATATTCAGTATTAGCAGCAAAAACTTTAACGGAAAGAATACTTGTAATTAAAAAAATAATTAATGTTAATACAAAAAATCTCTTCTTCATATATGTAATCTCCTTCTACTATTATAGTATAATCTTTAAATCCTTAAAAATCAAGCACTTTATTATTATATTTACTTTACATTTATGTAACATATTAATTTCATATATATTTAAAGCTCTTTATTGTCATAAATAATATTTATTGTAACACATTTTTTTTCGTTTTTCAAGTTTTTTAGTTTATTTTACAGCATTTTTAAACTTTTTGACTTTATGTAAAAAGTTTTTATGTTTTTGTAACACAAATATAATCAAAATTTAACACAAATTCTATATATTTTTAGTAAATTTATATTTATAATTATATTGTTAAAAGTTACAAAAGGAGTAAAAATTTGAAAAACGAAAAAGCTTTAAAAAATGCTGGAATTTCTGTAAAAAGAATGCTTTCAGTTTTAGAAGTTAACAGAATCGCATCAATTATATCTGATAAAATTTGTAACGCTTTTGCTGAGCATAATCTTGTTAAATCAGATTTATTTGCTATGCTTTCTAGAATAGATATGTATTTAGCTGAATTTCAAGACTGCTCTGCTGCAAAATATGACTATAAAAATAATTGTATCTTTTTTAAAGAAGATATGGATTTTAATGAAATTGAAATTCCTGCTATACATGAATGTTTACACTTTATACAAACAATTAGAAATCCAAAAGGAAAACTAAAAAGACTAGGACTTTATGAAGTAGGAAAAAACAAAGATAATGGAATGAATATAAACGAAGCAGCAGTTCAACTTATGGCTACATCTGCAATAAAAGGAGAAAAATATCACGATTCTGTCAAATATTATGGGCTAGAATTTAATGCTGAATCTCCAAATTATTATCCTATTGAATGTAGTTTGGTTCGTCAGATGACTTATTTTACTGGAACATACCCTCTTTATCATAGCGCAATTTATAGCGATGATATTTTTAAAAATACATTTATAATGAAATCAAGTAAAGAAACATATAAGCAAATTTGTAGAAACCTCGATTTAATTGTAAAATTACAAGAAAATGTCCATTCTGAAATTTCTTATTTAGAACAAATTGAAGAAAATTCTCCAAATGGAAAAAAGATTTTACATTCACAAGAAAATCTACAAGAATTAAAAGATGAAATTAGAGAAACAACTCTTGAAACTCAAGAACTAATCTTAACCTCTTGCGCTTATTCAGATTTAAAACTTGTTAGAGATGTTCAAGGAGTTAGAGATTTCAAAAATAGATTATATAAATTCCAAAAATATTTAATAGTCTCTGAAGGATATAATTTCTATAATGAATTTTATATTCAAATGATGGAAGAGCTAGATAAAAAACGTGAATTAATCGAAAAATATGGAACTTTGGAAGTCTTTAATGCAATTCCAGACAATTTAAGCTTATTAGAAACTCGTAGAGAAAAATTGAATTTATTTGAGCTTGCAAAACAAAAAATTATAGAACTATTTAGATTAAATAAACAAGAAGCAACTAAAAAAGATAAAAAGATGTTGTAAATATAAAGTTTACAACATCTTTTATTTTTACATCATAATAGCTGAAACCGCAAGTCTATATCCTGGTCCATTCCCTCTCGCAGAAGCAACTTCATCTTTGTTACAATAACTACAAATTTCACAGTCAATTATCTTTCCTGGTTTTAATCCTAAACTTTCTAATAAAATTTTATTTATTAAAACTGTATCAATATTATATTTCTGCTTTCCTTCAAAAACTCTACCCTTTTTTATAAAGTCATCTGTTCTATTTGTAAACTTAAAGATTTCCTTACATAGTTCCATAACATCTTCATCTACTTCAAAATGGTCTACTCTAATACTTGGATTTATAAAACAATAAATGTCCTCTGGCTTGCATCCATAGTTATTTATCATCTTAACTACTGTCTTTTCGGAAATTTTCTTATATGTTCCTCTCCAACCAGAATGTACATTTGCAATTACTTTTTTTACAGGGTCATAAAAATTAAGTAAAATACAGTCTGCATTTTTTGTAGCAAGAGCTAACCCCTTTTTATCTGTAATCAAACCATCAGTAAATTTTAAATCTTCTTGAAAAGTCTTTTCATTCACACATTTTACGCAGTCTGTATGTGTTTGCTTAGGAATTACTATTTTATCTCTCGGAATTTTTAGAAATTTAGCAATAACTTGATAGCTTTCCTCTTCTAACGGTCCACCAGTTTTAAAATCAATTCCTTCACTTTTTAAAGTATATAGATGATTTATACCAAGCTCAAGCAATTTACGAAATTGCATATATCTTAAGCCATTTTCTTCTTTAATTATTATTACATCATTACTTATTAGCATATATAATTCCTTTCTATTTAAACACTCTTGGAACTCTTGAAGAAACCGTTGACAAAATCTCATAATTAATTGTATCACAAAGACTTGCAACATCTTCAAGTGTAATAATCTCATTATCCCAAATATATACATCATCTCCAATTTGAACATTATCAAAATCTGTTACATCAATCATAAATGAATCCATACAAATTTTTCCAATAATCTTTGCTTTTTTTCCTTGAACAACAACCTCTCCTTTATTTGAAAGAATTCTTCTTACCCCATCAGCATAACCAATTGGAATAGTAGCAACTTTTGTTTCTCTTGTCGTTATAAAACTTCTATTATATCCTATACTTGTTCCCTCTTTTACAGTTTTCAAAAATATAATTTTAGACTTTAATTTTGCAATAGGCTCTAAATTAATTTTTTTGCAAGATTCAACATCTGATGGATAACCATACATTATAAGTCCGTGGTCTTACTAAATTATAGCTCCCAATATTAGCAAAGTTCAAAATTGCATTTGAAGCATGACTATGAACATATTTTAAAGGAATTTTACTTTTTATCATTTTTACATCCATTTCAAATGATTCTAATTGTTTTCTAGTATATTCATCATCAGAGTCTGCTGAGGATAGATGAGTATAAACTCCTTCCACTTTTATATTCGAGCTTAAAGATTCTAAATACTCAATGGCTCTTTTTGGATTTATCCCAGTTCTTCCCATTCCAGTTCCAATTTCAATATGAACTTTAATTTCTTTTCCAGTTTCTTGTAAAGCCTTTGCAAAACTATCAGAACTAATTCCAACAATTAAATCATTTTCAATAATTTTTGAAATCTCTTCTTTATAAGGCTGATTTAAAACAAATATCTCTTTCTGATATCCAAGTTTTCTAATATATTGGCCTTCATCAACAGTTGCTATTGCTAAAATATCAAATTTATTTAAAATATCTAACCTAGTATTTATATAAGTTCCATAACCATTTGCTTTTATGACAGGCATTATTTTAACATTTTCAGGCAAAAACTTTTTAATCTCATCTATATTATTTTCAAAAGCTTTAACGTCCACTTCCATAATAGTTGGACGAGTTGTCATTTCCATATTTACCTCCTAGCCACTAATATAGTTGTAATTATTATCTTTCTGATTCGGATTAAATCTACAAATAGACAAATATTTACAAAATTTACATCCAGTATTTTTCTTATAATTATATGGTTTTATATCAATATTTCCATCAAGAATTTCTTTTGATATTTCTTTGATTATTTCTTGAACTCTTATTTGTTTTTCATTGAATTCTTCCTCACTTAAAACTCGTGAACAATTACCATTAAATTCTTCTGATTTAGTAAGCCCAACAGGAATAATATCAGAAGTTACTCCACTTGTTAAGCTATTATCCATCATTTTAGCAACCTCAACATTTGCTAAAACATAACCTCTCATTTTAAAGTTTTTCCTTATAATAGATTTAATTTGTTCTTCAACTAGTTCTTTACTACTTGAATCTAACTTTAATTTTCCATCAATAAGACCTGAATATAATATTCCTGACGGTTCAAAATTATCTTGCTTACAAACAGCATCAAGATAAGTAATAAGTTGAATTTGTAATCCTGCTTCAAATAAATTCATGTCTATATTTTTAATTCTAGATTTATAATCAATAATTCTAACATACGTTTTATCATTGATTTTTCCAATATCTAATCTATCAATTTTTCCATCTATCTGAACCTTTTTGTCGTCTCCTATATCAATTATAATTGAATCATATTTTTTACTGTTTCCAAATTCTACTTCATGACCATATAATTCAAACCCACTATTTCTCAAAGTATAAACAATATATGATATTGAATCCAAAATAACTTTTTTTAACTTTTTGGTTAATGTTCTAAATTTTGAACTACTTAAAAATATGTAGTATTTTGACGTTTGCAATAAGTCATCTATTATCTTATTTACAATATCTTCTAATTGCTTATCAGATATTTCTTTCACATTAATTCCATTATTTTCTATTTCGCAAAAAAATGTATCTATTACTTCATGCATAAAACTTCCAGTTTGAAAAGACTGTATCTTAAACTCTTCTTTTTCTTTCAAGTGTAATCCATAATTTAAGTGAAAAGCAAATGGACATGTTCTATACTGTTCTAACTTTGAAACACTAGCTTTAAGTCTTTTTCCATATAATCTTTCAACATTTTTTTCTGAAATTTTTTCAGAGTTATTAGTATAATTTTCAGCATCAATAACTTTCTCAAATTTTTCTTTTTGAGTTTTATCATAATAATTTAGAACTGTTTTCCATTCCTCTGTCAATTCTTTTCCATCTAAGAAATCTTTATAAACTGCTATACTGTCATCAAAAGTTGCTAGTTTATTTGTAACAAAATAATCTTTTTTTATTATATCGCTTTTTTCTTCTAACTTTGGATATAATCTTTTAATTTTCTTAATTAAAATTGATGGTCTTAAGCTTTTTCCATCTTTATTCTGCGAACAATAAGACAAATATAGTTTTTGACTTGCTAATAATAAAACATTATAAATTTCAAAATTGCTTTCAAGCATAGTATCAAAAGAGGTTTTAGCAAGTTCTATATTTGCTTCTTTTAAATTCTCTCTATCTGTATCATTTAAAAATCCTTCAAATTTATTTACAGTTGGAAAAATCCCATCATTTATTCCAACTATAAAGCAAACTTTAATATTACTATTTCTTGAACGTTTGCTATCACCAAGAATAACCTGATCTTGAGTTGCAGGAATTGTTCCAAGCTCACTTTCACTAAAACCAACTTGAAGTAAATTTTTATATTCGTCAAAATTCATTTTTTGATTTCCAAATATAGAAACTATATTGTCTAAAACATTGGCGAATATCTTATAGCTAGTATTATACTCATTACTAATTTCTATATTATTAATTTTATTTAGTTTATTATTTAAAATTACATTTATTTTATTTTGAATTACAAAATCATAAATATTCTTTGTAATCTCTTCTGCTGTTTTATTTTTAGAAACTTCATCTTTAAAATTAACCAAAGGAGTAACAATTTCTTGTCTAATTTCCTCTAATCTTTTTTCATTAACAGTTCCTTTTTCTTCATAGTTAAAAGACTTAAACCATTTATAATTTCTTATTCCCCATTTTCTACAATAATTCTCAAATAAATTTAACTCTTCTTCTGAAATTTCATTTATCATTCCAAGTTTAATATAATTAAAAACAGCTTCAAAAGACCAATTTTTAGCAAAAATATCAAGAACAGCCAAAATATACTTAATAAGTAGATTTTGGCTTAAGTCTTTTTTATCATCAATAAAAATCGGAATATTGTATTTTTCAAAAATAACTTTTGCTTCTAAATTATAAGTTTCTAAATCATTTGAAATAATTGCAATTTCGTTATATTTATAATTTTCTTCTTTTACTAATCTCAAAATTTCATTTGCAACATATTCTAATTCTGAATATGAATTGTTTGCTAAAAATAGCTTTAAATTTTCAGGAATTTTGTCATATAATTTTACAGGTAAAGTTGTAGAAAAAGCATTTTCTAAATACTTTAATTCTTCTGTTTCAGATTTAAGATTTTCTTTTAATAAAAATGTTTCTATATCAATTCCACTATTTTCAGCAATTTGTATTAGTTTATTTGCAAAAACTTTATTAAAGTAAAAAATATCTTTATCTTTTTCTTGTGGCTCAAGGCTATCTGCTGTAACTGTAACAACAACATTATTAGATTTTTTCAATACATTTTCAAAAACACTATACTCTTGAGGCGTAAAGCCCATAAAATCATCTATATATACTAAAGAATTTCTAAAAAAATCTGCTTCTAAAATTTTAGGGTTTACTATAGACAAAATATCATTTTCATCTATAAAATTTCCTTGCAATTTTTCTTGATATTTTTCGTAAATTAATTTTATATCCTCAATTTTTAATTTTGTTAATGTATCAGAAATTTCAGTATTTTCTAAAACTTCATTAGTTATATTATGCTTTTTTAATTCTGTAATCATTTTAGCTATAATTTCAATATTTTTATCCGATTTACCTAAAAAATTTAAGTTATTTTTTTCTTTTGATAAAACATCATATATAACCATTGCTTTAGCTGAATTATTAATTGTTGTTAAGTCATCTCCACCAACTTCATTTAAAATTCTTACAGCCAATCTACTTAATGTTAAAACTTGAACATTCAAAATAGAGCTTACACCTAAATATTTAAAAAGATTCTGTTCTGCTTTAAGATTACTTTGTTCTGGAACAATTAAAAATATTTTTTCCTTATCAATGTTATTTTTTATATCTTCATATAAATATGTACTTTTTCCACTTCCGCTCTTACCATAAATGATTTTTAACATAAGTAAATCCTTTCTAATAATATGCTACTTCACTAATTTCAGGATATCTAAATTCTCCATTTGATACAATATACCCATCCTCCTGATGTGTACCATAAAATGTATCTGCGCCTTTTAAAAAGTAACAATATCTCAAGTCATTTGTTAATTTTCCATCTCCACCACTTAAAATTGGATCATCCCAAGTTACATCAACAGCATACCAATTTCCATCTAATAAAACATCATTCCATGCATGGCTTTCAGTTGCTCCTTGTGAATTTTGAGCAATTCCACATACTTCAACACATGAAATTCCAATACTATCTAAAATATATTTAAATGCTTTAGCATATCCATCACAAACTGCAAGTTTTTTTACTAAAGCTCCATAAATTGTATGTGATGACTCTTGTTCAAGAGCTGAAGAATCATAATTGATATTATCAACTAAATAATTATGTACTTGTAAAATCTTATCATAGTTACTTCCACTTAATTTTGAAGTAATTGAATATAACTGTGTTCTCAAATTATCTTCAGCAATATAAACATCATTTAGCGAATAAAATTCTGACATTAAATAACTATTTCCTGAATCTGGTCCTATTGAGATTTTATAAGTAGTTCCAATAACAGTTGTTGTTGCTTCAGTAAACATATACATTTTTGTAACATCCAAATAAAATATCTCTGGATGGTCTAATAATAATGCATTTATTGATAATTGAAAAGCATTTGTTAAGATTTGCTCTCCATCACTTTTATGTAATAGCTCATTAAATGTTGTTCCAAAATCAACACTATATGTTCCTGTTTTTAAATTATCTAAATTTGCATATAACCTACTATAAAATGTTTTTCCATAAGTATCTAATTGGGTATAAAAGAAACTATTGTCTGTAACATTATAATCAGGTTCTACAACACCATTATTTTCTCTGTTTAAAATATTTAAAACACTATAATCAATCTTAGTTTCTTCATCTTTAACTGGTGGAATTACCTCTTCAGGAATTTCTACCTCATCTTGAGTTACCTTATTTTCAGCATTTAATCCTGTTGCATTATAATCTGGATAATAAATTTCTTCACCAGCTCCTAATGTTCCAATTGAATTTGATAAATATTTTTTTAAACTAAATTTTTCTGGTAACTTCACAATTCCAACCAAATCAAGTGATATTACTACACATACCACTATTATACAACATACAAATATTGTTAGAAAAAATGATCCTCTTCTTCTTCTCATCAAATTTTCCTTTCCTAAATTTTTATAAAAAATTTATTTTAACTACTTCTTCTATGATAAAATAAATATTGTTGAGCAAGTCCTTGAATTCCTAAAAATTTTTCTTTAGCAAGTTTCTCTATCTCTTTTTTATTTACTTTTTCTTCATCCTCATTATGAATATAAAGTTCATTCATTACACGTCTAACCCAAACATCTATTGGAAAAACATCAAATCTTTTCATACTAAATAGTAAAATACAGTCAGCAACTTTAGGACCTACTCCATCTAATTTCAAAAGTTCTTCTCTCATCTCTTCTGTAGTTTCTATTTTTTTAAATTGCTCTATATCAAATTCTTTTGACAAGACTTTTCTAGTTGTATTAAAAACTCTTACATCTCTAAATCCAAGCCCAATATTTCTTAAATCATCTACACTAGCTTTTGCCAAACTCTCTGGTGATGGAAAAGAATAATATTCTTCCCCATTCCATTCAATCTTTTCACCATAATTTAAAGAAAGTTTTTCGATAATCTTTTTTATTCTAGGAATATTATTATTTGCTGAAATAATAAATGAAATTATACATTCCCATAAATCTTGATTTAAAATTCTTATTCCACTTCCAAACTTAGTTGCAATTTTTAAATTCTCATCAATTTTAGATAGTTTTTCTTTTAAATCATCATAATTTGTATCTAAATCAAAATAATCTCTTATTAATTCTTTAAAATTACTTTCTTTACTATTTCCAGAAAAAATTACCTTTTTTCCGTCTTTTTTTACATTTATAACTGCCCCTCTAGCAACTCCTGTATAACTTCCATCTATTTGTTTATTCCATCTAAAGCATTGCCCACATTCAAATATATCTTCTAACTCAAAAGATTCTTGATTTTCTATTTCATAAATTTTATCATCCATAATTTTTACCTTATTTAATTCTATTACAAAATTTTATTTTTAACAATGGAAATTTATTTATAAATTCCAATTTTCCTCATATAGTTTATATATCCACTATCAATATCAGACCAAATCTTAATTTCATTATCTAATAAATTATAATCTAATTTTTCTTTAGAAACTTTTTCATAATTTCTGATAATTGGCTCTTTATATTCATTTGGTAGTCTTCCAATAATTCTAGCTATATCAAAATATTTATTACCAAAACCTCCAAACCCAAAATCAATAACAGCTGAAATATGATTATTTTCATCTATTATTATATTTCCTGGATTAAAATCTCCATGAACTAAGCAATTATCATCTTTCTTCTTAAAATCATTATATTTCCAAAATTTTTTATTTTCATCATCTAAATGTAATTCAATTAACTCATCTAAAAAATCAACTAAATTTAAACCAATATTATTACATGAAAAAATCTCATCTCTTTTAAAACTTAAGTTATGTAATTGATTCATAAAATCAGCAATTTCATAAGAAAGAGTTTCAATTTCTTCTTTGTTCAATTTATCCATTTTTTCAGTTAAAGCTGTTCCTTTAATTTTCTTATGCATACTAAAAAAACGATTATTATCATTTTCAAGTATTAAGTCTGAAGTTTTATATGTAATTTTACCATTAATAAACTTTGCAAATTCACAATCTTTAACTATTGTTCTAATCCAAAAGTCATCTCTTGGAAATCTAAAAAAGTAGCTATCTCCATCTTTTGTTTTTGCTTCATATACTATATTGGTCCATCCTGTAGAAATTAAATTTAAGCCAATAATTTCTTTATTTGGAATTGACTTTTGAATTATGTTTTCAAAATCTTCATCAGGTACAAAATATTTTTTTATCATACTATTTTCCTTTTTATTAAACTTGGATTATATTATACTATCAAAACAAACTTTTTTCAATGAATTTAGAAAAAATTATATAAACTACTAGATTTTTTTTAAGCTTTGTGCTAAAATCTGTTATAGTATATTCGGGTGTCGCCAAGTGGTAAGGCATCGGACTCTGACTCTTGTCGTTATACCTCGAATAATAAATTTGGTAATACTTGAAATATAAGGTTTAGATGTTTTATACTAATAAAAAAATTACAAAACATCTAACCAAATATCTAACCAATTAAATATCTATAAAAATATTGGGGTGTAGCCAAGCGGTAAGGCAGATGGCT
>CANQOG010000020.1 GCA_947625415.1 uncultured Clostridia bacterium | reverse complement strand
ATTCCTTTGAATATTTTGACATAAAAAATGAACCCTCCTTGTTAAACTTTTTGTCTAACATTTTGGGTTCACTTCATAATCATCTCGACTTTTATTTTAGTATTATTTTTGAACTAATACCTTTTTCTTAATTATTACAATTGATACAGCTATTATAGTGATAGACACTAATATTACTATAATTAATTGCATTGTTCTTGATTCTTCTGGGCTTAAACCAGTTGGTGGAGATAATGTAATTACCTCTGTTGCACTAGCATCTTTCTCTTTACCAGCTGTAGCTGCTGAGTAAATACCTACTGGCTCTCCTCCATCATCTAATTCATAAGGGTTTGTGTTACCAGCAATATTTCTAGCATCTCTTCTACCAGCAGTATTTTCGAACTGTAAAATTTCAGCTAAGTTGTCTATATCATTTGCATCTGTTTCTGATGAGTAAAATCTTGATACTGTTAAGGCAATTGAACCTGTAGCTCTATCAACACTACTATTTGCCATATATGGTTCTAAGTATTTGATAAATCCTGGGTTGCCTGTTTCAGTATTTTCACCATCATTTATAGCTAATATTAAGTTGTTTTTAGTTTCTGTTCTATACTCTTGTAGTTTATCACTAATTATTGACTGTCTTTCACCACTGTTACTTATGTCAGTTCCTGTTCTTCCTGTAACTTTTCCATCTTCATCAAGAATTTGAACTATATTAGGGTCAATTAATCCATTGTCTAACAAGTAATTGATTTCTGTATTTGTCCAGTTTTGATCTCTAGTAGCATTATTAATATTTGAGAATTCAACATCAGGATCAACATAATCTATCATTTGATGTACTTTAGTTGTTACGATTACTTCATCTGGTCTTAAACCAACACCTTGACTACCTAAATAGTAAACGCTTCCGAAATAAGTACCATATCCAATAGAGTTATATTCTGTTCCATCAACTCTACCTTTATTTTCTGTATATAAGTTGCTAGAAACACTCTTAATTGCATTATCAAGTAAGTTTTGTTTTTCTACATCTGAATCAGCTGTATTAATATCTGACCATAATGTTTCCAACTTCTTACTAATTCTATCAGTTTCACTCATGTTAAATGCTGTTATCTGATATACTACTTGAATTTGTGCACCTTGAAGAATTTGACTATCAACAATTACATATCTATAACCTTGTGAATTTCCTCTATTAAGTGATGCGATATGATCTGGAGCTGTTGATTTTTCTTTATTTAAAATTACAGTAGAAGAAATACTTCCGTCTGATTTTAATGTGTAAGTAATATCATATATTGCATCTAATATTGTTCTATTATCTGATGTCATTAATCTAATTTCTTTTATTTGTTTATCTAAAGTAATCTTTGTTTGAGATCTTTCTTCAATACCACAGTCTATATTTTTAATATTATAAACGAATCTTGAAGTACCAGCAGTTCTACCATTTTGAACAGCTTTACCATCAACTACACCTAAATCAATATTATTTATTGTTTCAGTTGTATAATCAATTTTGTAAATATCCTCAACACCAAGATTAATTTTAGCTGTTTCAGCATACATATAGTATCCTTCACCTTTTACAGGGTCAGTAGATTTAACATCTTGATAATTTCCAAATAAATCACTATATTCAGAATCTTCTTTGCTCTTATCGTCAGCTTTTGCTAATAATGATGTATTATCATATTTTAACATTTCTGATTTAGATGAAATATAAATTCTTCTAGCCTCATCATCACGAGCATCATTTACTCTTAAGTCATTTAACTCATTATTAGAAACATCATGCCAATCATTATCTACATATCCATCATTATCTCTATCATTATCAAATCCAATTTGATATGCTGTTGTTTTATAATCTTGACCACTATAAATTTCTTCTGAACCAGATTTTCCAGTTTCAATTTTTTTATCACCATAGATAAATCTTACTCTATAGTTACCAGCAGGTATGTTAACAAATTCATATTCTCCGTTTTTAGTAACTGTTGACTGTTTAAATCCTGTAAGTTCTTCTATTGTTTTATTACCTAAAGAAGCTATACTTTCACTTGTTGGCCAAGCAAATTGATATTCTTTATAAACTGTTTCACCATCAGCTGTTGTTTCAGGAATTGTAATAGATTGATATATTTCAGTTGTTATGTCATTTATTAATTTATCGCCTTCATCTGAATTATATAAACCATTACCAACTATTTGTCCATATCCAGCATCTTTAGTTTGAGCATCATCCCAAACTATACCAGAAATTACTCTGTTTTCATCAGAAATTCCTACATTAATAATAGGTGCTGAATCTGTATCATCTTCATAATATGATTTTTCATTATAGTCTTTAATATTTACGTTACCTGGTGCTGAATCTTCATCAACTCTACCAGAAATTTCTCCTGGTGAACTCCATCTATTTTCAGAAGTACTTGAATAGTATGAAGTGAATTTTGTAATTTCAGCAACATTATGTTTTTTACCTAATTTTATTGCATTAAGTACACCTGAATCAGGAGCATCGCCTTTAGCAATCTTAAATGTTACAGAAATACTAGCTTTTTCACCACTTGATAATGTATGACCAGATAAACTTGTTGTTGTAAGTTTACCATATTCAACACCATCACTTCCAGTAATAGTATCTGCTTTTGCCCAAACTACATTTCCATCTCCATTTTCATCTGTACCTTTTAAGAATTTAACTGTTGATGGAGCAGCAACCTCCATAACATTATTTAATTCTTTACCATTTAAAGTTTGAACATATCTTGATTCAGTTGCTTCTACTAATGTAAATGAATTGTCATAATAATCAGCTACCTCACCAATTGTTACATCATAACTTTCTGACTGATTATAAACATTGATTGTATATTTCAAGTATATTTCTAGTTCAGAAGCTTGAACACCTTCTGAAAATCCTAATTTTGTTCTATAGAAACCATCTAAAGCTCCTTGAACCTCACTATTACTATTATATACTTCTGCTCTGTAATAATAGTCACCACTATATAATCCTAAATTATATTCAATTTGTGAATCTTCAACTGATAATTGCTTGTATAATAACTCAGTATTATCAGGGTCTTCTAAGTCAATTGCTCTATTAAATTTATATTTTAAAGCTTTTCCATTTACAACTACTAAAGCTTCAGTTAAGTCTTTTTCTAAAGCTACATCTGTTGCTTCACGTTCTACTAAACCTAAATTAATACTTAAGCAATAGTTATAAACTGCTTCAAACTTATATGTGATTTTTAAAGCATCTGTAATTGCCTTATCCCAACTTCTTAAATGCCAAGCTGTTGTATCATAAGCTGGATCTTCAGTATAGAATGGGAATGTTAAGTCAGCGTTTGAAGTAGAAGCTTTCATTTTTAAGCTATCAAAAATTTCTCCATCCTTATTAACAGTTTCTAATGTTGAAACTTTTCTTGAATTATCACTATTAAAGAATGAAACTGAATCTACTGAAGTATAGTTTAATTCTTTTCCACTTCCTGTTGCTCCAACTGTATTTCCTTTATCATCCATAACTTCTTTGCCTTGTATATCAGCAAATCCATTATTAAATTCTTTTCTCTCATCTTCATCATCTATAGCCATTGATGTAAGTAAATAATTATCTCTTTCAGATGTTGAACTAGTTTTAAAAGCTGTTGCTCTATTTGAAATATCAGTATACATATTATTTGTAGAATCAGCACCTACGAAAGATTTTGGTTCCTCGCTTGTAGCTAAGAATTCTGTTGGTTCATAAGTTTGACCATCATATTCAAATTCTACATCATAAGTTACAGCATAATTATCTCCATAAGTTTGTTTTTCTTCTTCTGTTAGCGCTGGTACAGATACTGCACCAAAACTCCAGTTACCATTATTATCTGTATATGTTACGTTCTCTAAAGGTGTTGTTAAATCACTTTCATCATAAACATTTATTCCTTCTAATCTTCTAACGACTTTTCCACTTGATTTATCAACTAAAGCTCTATAAATTGTTACTTTTACATTTTCAATTCCAGGCTCATTTTCATCAATTCTACCATTTTCTAAAGAATCAATATGTTTATCTGATGTACGATTTGTATCATCCCAAACTTTACCACCAAGTTTCATAGTAACGACTAATTCTTCATCATATCTCCACTCGTTTGTAACAGTTACTTCTGACTCACTACCATCTACTAATCTATTATCTTCTGAAGGTGATTTTGTACTTACTAAGTGCCATCCAGCTGGCATATTAGTTTCTGGCTCTTCTACGATAAATATAGGAGCCTCATCACCAGTCCAACAAATTACATCTGATAACCAAGTCCAATCTGTATCTTTAGTAACAACTACTCTTAATGTTAAAGATTCATCATTATATGGAACGTTTTTATAAGTAAATGTTCCTGATATTGATACTAAAAATGTAAAACTATCAGTTAAATCATTCTCAGCCATTTTATCATTAAATATTAAATCTTTAGTTACTCTTAATTGAGCTTTATGTACTCCTGCATAATTATTTTGAGCAACAACATCTACTATACCACTAATACCATTTTCTGAATCTTGAGCCTCTAACTCACCATCAGCATTTTGAATATTTACTGAATATCCATCATTATCTATTTCTTCAACATGATATGTTGGAACAGGGTCACCTTTAGCCCAAGTATACCAATTACTTCTCCAATATTCACCAGAAGTTACTGTTACTTCTTGTTCATCTATTGTTTCACCATTACTTGATATAGTTACCTTAAATTTGAAATTTACACCTTCAATTTCATTTCCATTATCATCAAGTAAAGTTTTATGAATTTGAATTCTACCTTTATCATATCCTGAACAAGTATTTTCTACTAAAACCCAATTATTATCGTGAGTTTCAACAGTTCCGCTAATTGATGGTTGTATACTTGATTGATATGCATTTCTAATACTTACAAATGTTTCACCATTTTTAAATTCATCTGTATTTTCAGTTATTGTATATTTAGGAGCTCCATCTTCCTCATACCATTCAATATCATCAGAACTCCAAGTTTCACCATTTGCAGTAACCTTTATATCGTTTATTGTAAGTTCTTTATATTCTTGACCATTATATTTAAATTTACCAGTTATCTTTAAAGAAAATGTATATTCCTTACCATCAAGCTTTTCATTTAATGCTTTCTTTTCGATAACAATTTTACCTTTAACAGGTGTTTTTTCATCAGCATCATTTACAGCAATAATATGTGTAATATCTCCAACTAAATTTCCTGTTATAACAAGGTCTTCTCTACTTCCATTTGTTAATTCTTTAACAACTATATTTGTATCATTTCTAATACTTACTGATTTAACATTATCTAAAAATGCTCCAGTAATTTCAGAGATTTCATATTGTGGAACTACATCTCCATCCCATTCAAAATATCCTGATACCCAGTCTTTTTCATCTGCTACAACAATAACGTTATTAAATTCTAATGCATCTTCTCCTGGGGTATAAACTGTAACTTTTGAAGGATCTTCTAAATCATGATATCTAAATGGTTCTGAACTCCAAACTTTAACATTAAAGTAGAAATTTGTTCCTTTTAAGTTTTCATTTAAAACCTCTTTAGTTATCTCAATATGACTAGCTTTTGGAAGGTTTTCGCCATAGTTAATAGCAACTATTTTTGCTGGTTTAGTAAGGCTTAAAGTACCAGTTATTGTTTTACTTCCAGCATCTGTAGATATTTCAGTTTCATTTGAAATACTTACAAAATGTGAACCTTCTGGTAATTCAACTTCTGTTACTTCATAAGTTGGTGGTGTTCCACTTTGATCCCAAGTAACTACACCAGAAACCCATGGATTTCCATTACCTTCTACTTCAATTCCCTCTAAAGTATATGTGTTTCCATTTGGAGAATCTGCACCATAGCTTTTTCCGCCATAATCAAATTCACCAGTAATTTTTAAATTAAATTTAAATATTTTTCCTTTTAAATCTTCAGATGTTTTCTTAACAATTCTTATTGAACCATCAACAAAATCTTCACCTGGTTTATTAATAGCTACAACATAATTGTTTTCAGCACCTTCTGCTAAAGTTCCATCTATTTTTGTTGATGTTGATGTTTTTACTCTATTAGAAATACTTACAAATTCCATATTTGCTGGTATACTAATTTCTTCAACAGTATATGTTGGCGCTGGAGCTCCTTCATCCCATCCTATTAGTTCAGATACCCAGTCTTCTCCACCACAGACAGCTTCAACATCATCTATTTTACCATCTAAAACTAATGTATCATTAGTATATTGTTCTCCATTATATTTAAATGTACCAGTAATTGTTACTTTAAAGAAGAATACATAATCATCTATTGCTTCATCTATAGACTCTTTAATTATAACAATATGTGCTTGCCTTCTAGCTATACCAGTATTTGTACAAACAACAACTTCCTGTCCTACTTTATCCTCAGAATCACTTGGTTCATCAGAATCAGTAGATTCACTTGAATCACTTAAATTAGTATTTAAAATTTTTCCTATTAATTGTCCTTCTATTTTCTGTGAACTTGTAGTAGTAGAATTTTCATTTGAAATACTTACAAATTTTGCCCCTTCTGGTAAATTTACCTCTTCAACAGAATAGCTTGGAGCATCTACATCTTCATCCCAACTAAATATGTCTGACTTCCACTCATAACTACCTTCATCATCTTGGATAGGAGTTATTTCAACTGGAATTGTTAAAGTTGTATCTTCATATTTAGTTCCATTATATTCAAATGTTCCTGTAACATTTACTTCAAAATTAAATGTCATGCCATATAAGTCTTCTGTTTCAACTAATTTAAGTATTTTAAGTCTTCCTACATTTGTTTGTTTTTTATCGTTTGTAATTATAACATGCGTTAATTCCTCATTTAACTTACTAGAAAAATCATTAACTAATCCTGATTTATGTTCATCAGAAACACTTACAAATTTAGTTCCATCAGCCATCTCTGTTTCGCTTATTGTGTATTCTGGAATAGCTCCATCTCTCCAAACAATTTCAGCTGACTTCCAATCCCAATTATTAGATTCATCTAATGTTATATCTTCTTCAAAAGTTCTTTCTTGAATTTCATCTCCATCATAACTAAATTCGCCTTTTATAGTAAGATGTGCTTTAAATACCTCGCCTGGTTCAGGCTTTGTACTACTTACCATTCTCTTATCTACTTCTATTATTGTTCTAGTAGCTAAAGGTTGGTTAGTAGCTATAGCTACTAGTGTTGCTCCATCTTCAAGATAATTATTTCCATTTGTCACAACACCATTTACTAATTCATAAGTCGCCCCATCTACAATATTTTCCTCTACTTTATATTTTGGTGGAGCATCATACCATCTAAAGCTATCAGACGTCCATTCACCTTCACCTGTAATTGAAACATCTAGCTTAAATGGGTCATCAGAAGTATATGTTTTTAAGCCTTCATTTCCATAAACAAAAGTTCCTGTTAATGTTACTGTGAAACTAAATGTTTCTCCTTCTAAAGCAGGTGTAGCATTTAATAACATTTTATCAATTCTTAAATTACCTTCATGTGGTTCTAAATTATTTTTTACATGAACTATATTTTCTTCGTTTATTCCCTCTTGAAGTTGCCCACTCCATGGACCGTCATTTTGATAATCTCCAAGTTCAACTACTTCAAAAGTTGGAGCTTCTTCATCATCATTCCAAGTAATTAAGTTTGATAGACTACTTCCATATCCATTTTTAGTACTAACTGATAAATGTTGATATTCTTCTCCATTTATAAATATTTTAAAATAGAATGTTTTATCTAATGGAATTTCAGCCCCATCATCTTTACCTGCAACAGTTTCTTTTTCAACTTTTATTTTAGCTTTATGAATTCCATAAGATGTAACACAATCTGTTTCAACAAACCATCTAGCACCTCTTAAAGCATGCGCTAATGTTTGTGAGTCTTTTGGTTCAACTGATGTACATCTTAACCAAACGTTTCTAGAATCTCCGTTTGCTTCTTTATCTCCATCAACTTCCCAAGTTACCTGTTTATAAAAGCCATCATAAATATCTAATCTTGCACCAGCATTCATATATCTAAATGAAAACTTAAATTCTTTTATAACAGTGAAACCTTCAATATAATTAATTTGAAGATAAAATTGTTCATTTGGATTTGGATAAGGATATCCCTCTTCTAAATCTCTAGCTTGGTCTGTTAAGAATAAGAAATTCCAATCTTTACCAAGTTCTAATTCTCCAACATTTGTATTTAATTTAACACCAGTAATTCCAGCAAAATCAATTGATTCTCTTCCTTCTATATTAACAGATTCTTTAATATAGTTAATAGAATATGGTCCAATTATATAAGCATTTTTTTCAGGATCAAACGATACTGTCACTTCATCAGCTTCATTTACAACACCATTTTGATCAGCATCTTCTCTATTAAAATCTGGTTTATAATTTATTACTGGAGCTTCTATTTCACCAACACTATGTGTTCCGTCTTCTTCTATAAAATCATAACTTTGCATTTCATATTCTAATTCATCTGTAGAAGAAACACCAGCTAAGTTTAAGATATATTCTTCAAAAGCTTCAGCTTCTTTAGATAAATCATTTCCAGCTACTGCCTGTACTGTCCAATTACTTGTTCCCATTTGAGTTGTCCACCAAGCCATCTGGATATAGCTGTAATCACTTTCTACATAAACATAATAGAAACTACCATCTATTTCAGTAACTGTATCATAATCTAATAAATATAAATCCCAACCTTCTTCAGGTACTTCTGCTGGAGATATTTCTCCATTTCTTTCCCAATAGAAGTCTTTAGCTCTTGTAGGGTGAAGGTCTTCTGTTTCACCTGTTCTTGAATCAGTCCATACAAGCTCACCTGTATAAGCTTTAGCACCATTTCCGCCATCATTTTGAAAAATATAATATCTTTCTCCATTTTCATCTACTGCAGGGTTTACATAGAAAACTCCATTTCCTGTATCTACTACATATTTTTGGTTTACAGTATAAACTTGTTCACCAGAAGATACACGATATGAATAATATTCATCTACAAAACCACCAGTATAAACTTTTGGTTGCCCGTTTTCACGAACTACCTCTATAGAAGATTGGCTATCAGCCATTTCTTTCTTCATTTCAGCTATAATATAAGCTTCTTTTGGAGTAGCAATATGACTCTCTATATTGTCATAATATCCATAAGTTCTATGAGTATATACTGATTTATCAAAATCGTATTTTGGCTTACTATAATTTGCAGATATAGAATGGTTTCTTAATATACTATCTTTTTGGTATCCTAATTCCTCCCATTTACCCATATCATAGTCAAAACTTCCTTGACTATCATTACCAGTTAAATGAACTTTTGCTCCAGTATTTAATGGTGTACCATGTTGACAACATAAAATATCATAGTAATAATCCAAGTCATCCTCATTAAAATATACTGGTGCTGGTGTACCATCTTCTTTTTCTGGCAAATCAAGCCACTTTTCTGATGCAATTTCAGTAGCATCAAACATAGCTTGAACTCTCACAACCAAAAGAGTTACAAATATGGCTATCATTGCAAAGAATACTACTAATAATTTTATATTAAATTTTTTTATTTCTTTATTGCTATCCATATTAAACACCTCCTTTAGTTAATAATTTATATCTTACTTTTAAAACTATTACTGCAGCTAAACTTACAAATAAGACTATTGTTGTAATTATTAGTGGAATATAAATAAATATTTCACCAGTTTTTACTGATAAATAACTATCTACTCTTGCAAAGTCATCTTCGTTTTGAGCTCTATTACCAGGAGTAGAATCTAAATCAGATACTCCATAAATATTGTAGTCTTCTACAATTTCAGCTGTATTTGATACAGTTCCTAGATTATCACCAGTCATATTTTTTGAAAGTACTAATTTAAATGTCTTTGTTTCACCTGGTTGGATTTCAGTATTTGCTAAACTTGTTGTATATAAAATTCCGTCTGAACCAGTATACCAACTTTGGTTCATTCCAGAATTAAATTCCATTCCTTCTGGAACATAATCAGCTATTTTTTTAGCTAATCCAGCAACTTCGCCTTCATTTTTAACTGTTAATGTATATTCAATATATACACTTGAACCTTCAATTTGCTTTGCAGCAATTTCTGTTTTTGTTAATTTACTATTATCATAAGTTTTTGTTTCAGTTCCTTTAGAAGTATTTGTAGTTATTTTTGAAATTCCCATATTTAAGCTTAAGTCAAATTTTAATGCTTCAATTAAACCAATATCTATATTTGAAATACTTCCATCAGCTACTGTAACTGTTCCTGTAACAGCACCATTTCTTATTTTTCCATTTTCTTCTATCTTTGTTGTAATAACATCAGAGTTTACATTATTAGCAACATTTTCTTTTTGATATACAGTAACTGTATATAAAATCGTATCATAATCAAAAATTATAATATAATTTCCATTTCTTACACCAGTAAAACTATATTCACCTTTTGAATTAGTTACTGTAGTTTGTTTAATTACTCCACCATCAGAATCAACTAATGTAGCTTTTATACCTTTCATTAATTGTTCACCATCAGATCTCATACCGTCATTATTCTTGTCTAACCAAGCTGTTCCAGTAATTTTGTATGTTTTACTTAATGATGTAGTTCCTGTACTTGAAGAACTAGCTTGACCAGTAGAAGCCTCTCCTTTTCCAGATACGACATTTTCTGAAGATTCTATAATATGTGTAATATCATTTGATTTTTCTTCATCAATATTTATAGCAGCAACTGTAGCATTATTTGTTACTGAACGCTCACCAACGCCATTTAAACTTACAGCAGTAGCGCCAACATCAACTACTAATGAATCTCCAGCAGGAATTGATACACCTATTGTAACTTCATCTTTTTCTGAAACATTTTTATTAATAACCATTCCTTCTGATGTATATGATATTCTTTTTACAACTAAACCTTCTGGAATATGGTCTATTAATCTAACACTTTGAGCTGTTACTGAACCTTCATTTTTAACTATAAATTGATAATTAATTGTTTCTCCTTCTTTGACATAAGAATTTGTTGTTGAAGTTGTTTGAGTAATTACTAATTTTGGTCTACCAACTACAAATTTTACGTTTCCAGAACTATATTCTGAAGTTCCATCAGCTTGAGCATTTGCAGACATGTATAAAGTTGCTTTTGTTACACTTTCATCAATGTCTCCAACTTCCATATTTAATCTTAAACTTATAATATCTTTAGAATCAATATCTCCAATCTTCCAAGTTACAGTTCTTGTTGATTCATTATATTCACCTTTACTTAAATCAATAAGGTGATATCCATCATCAGAAAATCCTAATACTGAAGCATCGACAAATTCAAAGCCATTTGCAATTTGGAATGTAGCAACAACATTATGTAATTGTTCATCAGTTAAATTTTGAACTCTTATATATAGTTTTGCATCATTTCCTTTAAACATGATTCCATCCATAACAGTATTTTCAATAAATACTCTCATTTCAGCATGTTCTAGAATAATTACTTGTTCTTTAGTTTGTAATGTTGTATCTAAATCAGTAGCTGTAATTAACGCATAAGCTATAACTGCTTTACTACCTTCAGATTCTTCTGAATTTTCATCATTTTCCTCTTCAATTTCAATCATTTCTGTTTCAGTTTCTTCACCATCATAAAATTGCTCAACTAATACTGTTACTTTAAATGTAGCTGTATCATCAACATCTAATGAAGATAATTGAAATTCGACTTGAGCATTTTCATTTGAACTTGTAACAGGTTTATCACAAGAACTTGAAACATATTGAGTATATTTTGGAATTGGAATTGTAACTACAACATCATGAGCTTGCATTTTACCAGTATTTTTAACTGTAGTAGTAATTTCTAATTCTTCATATTCGTTTAATCTATCTTTATTTACTTTTGTCTCACAATCAAATTGTGGACCTTCTCCAGTAATTAAACCAACTAAATCTGCTTTTGAAACATCTTTTAATGTAGCAATATCTGTATTATTTGTATAATATGTAGCAAATGTTCCAAAAATTTCAGTATTATGTTCTAGATTTTCTGGAATTTCATATTCATAAGTAAATCTTAATTTTGAAGCAGGTTCCATTTTATAATTTGAATCCGCAGGAACTATTAAGAAAGATTTTACATTATCTAATGAGTCTAATGTATCTGTCCATCCATTATCAAGATCTGTCAAATCTTGTGTTGCTTCACCATTTTCAGAATAATAATATTTAAACTCTACTTCATTTAAATCTTCTGGAATAATTCTTGAAATCATTTTAGTATCAATTGTAGTTCCTAAATCATCTCCTGTTGTTATATCTTTAACACCTTCAAAAGGAAGACGTCCTAAGATTACTAAATCTGAAATATCATTTTTCTCATTATTCATAATAGTTAATTCAGATTTAATGATTTTGCTTTCTGAATAAATAGCTATTTCATCTTGAACTTTACCTTGATTTACACTAGTTATAGTTCTATTTTCATCTTCACTATATCCTGAAATACTGTTTACACTAACAACACCACTTGGAGCTGAATATGAAACCTCAGTAGTTGTAAATCCACCATTTAAACTTTCATCAGTATAATTTGTAGCATCATCATTAACATAAGTTAATTCAAAACTTGCTTCACTTGCTGGAGCAAATAAATCTACTTTAATATTTGTATTTAATACAATATTTGTACCATTTGTAATGATACCAGAACTTAATTCTTTTTGTTTACCTGTTACATTAATATCAATATAAGCAGAACCATTATCTACAAAGCCTTGAACTTTATCTAATTCTAAGCCTTCGCCATAAACCATATTGTAATCTGTAACTTCTACATTCTCAACATATTCTGGTAATTTAATTTGAAATCTTGAATTTCCATAAACATCTGAACTTACATCTTCATTGTTTAATTCAATTTTCATTTCTACATTATTATTTATAGCAAGAGTAGATAAGCTTTCCTGTCCAATCTCTAGAGAAGCTTCTGTTTTAGTATCTTCTAATTTAATATCTAAATTAGAATTTCCAATATCAACTAAATCTTCTAAATATATATATTTTGCTCTTCCTATTGTATTAATTGTTAATTTATCAAAATCTTTATAGAAGTCTTTATTATAGCTTACATCTGAATAAGCTCTTATTGTTGAAAATATTAAGTTTCCATCATTAACTGGTTTAGAAGTATCTATTTGAATATTTTTTACTGTATTTTCAAATGTAATTTTAATTACACCATCTTCATTACTTTCAGTATCTTTATTAATAGTATATATTAAATTTCCATCTGAATAAATATTGACTATTCCTTCTTCGCCAAGCATATAATCAAAGTTTTCTTTATTTAATTCTAAAGTTTTATAATATAGATCTTCTTGTTCAAATATTTGTCCTGATTTTGAAACATATTGATTTCCATTATCACTATAATATAAACCTTCTACTATATCTTTATAAGAAACGTTAAAAATTAATTTATTATCTATTTCAATCTCATATTTATTTTCTTCATTATTATAGTTCAAATATGTATAACCTTTTGAAACTGAATCTGTTGATGACTCATTTGTAAATGTAACAATACTTCCTACTTCATCTACTAAATCAAAAATCATTTCATTTTCTGATAATAAAGTAGTTTCTCCAAATTCATTTAATTTAGCGTTTACTTTTGTTACAATTTGTCTTTCACCAATTTCTACATCTTTATATGTATATGTAATCAAATAGTTATCAATTCCTGATTCACTATAATACATCTCTTTTACTGGAGCTGTTTCATCTACCAAAATGTCATTTTCATTTTGAGTTGAAACAAGTTCTGATTTGTTTTGAACTTTTATAGTTATTTCATTGTTTTCACTATCATAACTCCAATTATCGTTTTGGAATAAAACCTCATCATTTTCTTTTCCTGTTGTTCCACTTAATGATTTAGCAACAATATTAATTGTCTCTGGTTTAATTCCATCAATTTCAGGAACTGAAATTTTAACTTCACTATCTTTAATTGGCAATGAAATATTATCTGTTAAGTTATCAACAAAAACTGAAGTTTGAAGAATAATTCCATTTATATCATTTTGACTAAATCCTAAATATTTAGTTATTTCAGCAGAAGTTCTAACTTCTCTTTCATCTTCCCATGATAATTTTAAATCTACAGTCTTTGAAACTTTGATTTCTTCGGCATTATCATTAATATATGTACCAACAAATTTAATCTTATTTGTTTTTGAAATCATTGATTTTTCAACAAATCTTCTGTAGTTATAACTAATAGGGAATTCTATATTCATTTCTGAATCAGCGTTTAATTGAACTAAATACAAAGTATTATCTTCAAAACTTTGTACTTGTTTGTTTTCTTCTACAAGGTCTTTAGTTTCAGTCTTAATTTCTGAATTAGATTCCTCTACTATAAATGAATCTTCTGGATTTTCTTCTTCTGGAAATTCTTCTTGTATTGGGAAACTTTCTTCAGGTTGAATAGGGTCTTCCTCTACAATAGAATGATTTTCTTCTTGCTCAGGGTATTCATCTTCTGCAATGATTCCTCCACCAACTACGTCTTCTACATCATCTTCAACATCTGGTATAAATGGTTCAGTTTCACCACCAATAGTTACTTCTTCAGATGCATTAACATTTACGTTAGTAGCTTGTTCTTTTGATTCTTCTGTTTGGACTTCAACTTCACTATTAATAACAAAGTTTAGTTCTTTTCCATTTCCAAACAAAATTTTAGCATCCTTCAAATATCCACTATTTTTGACTTTTACTGTTGCTCCAATAAGTAAATCTGAGCTTTTGATATCTGAAACTGCTGATTTTGCAGTTTTAGAATCTTGATTAGTCTTAAAATATGCATCAAACTCTACATTTTTGCTACCAGTATCGCCAGTATCTTCATTACCGCCAAAAATACCACTAATGATAGTAGCTGCATAAGCTTTACCGACTAATGCAAAATTAGAAAAAGTCATAGTAAATATTAAAAGAATTGCTATCATTTTCTTTTTCCAGTTCTTTAACATAAATTACCTCCAACGCTCCTTTTTATCCTATTTTTATATATATTTTATATTATACTCTATTATAAAACTAATTCAATAGCTATTTTTCTATTAATTTTAGTAGTATTTTAGAGCATTTTACGGATATAAAATTTTTAGAATTTTAATTTCTTTTTATAAAATTTTGATTACAATTATTTAATATTAAAGAAATTCAAAAAAATTACACCCATACAATTAATATTATACACTCTTATGTTAACTTTTTCAAGTCTTTTTGGCATTTTTTTACTATTTTTTATTAAATTTTATACTTTTTTTGTAATTTTTTGTCATAAAGTTAAGTTTACATTTTGATTATTTTTAAATTTTCATAGTTTTTGAAGAATTTTATACAACATTACGGAAATCAAAACATATACTATATTAGTCAAAATTTAAAGGAGGTATTTAATGGATAATAATATAGACTTTAACAAAATGCTTGATATGCTTGCAAAAATGGATAAAAGCGAACTTGAAAGCAAATTAAAGCAAGCTCAAACAATTTTAAATTCCAAAAACATAGATACTAATAATCTAAAAAAATAAATTTATGGAGGCGAAATCTTGGAAGAAAATACTCCTAATAATGAATCTAGGCCAGATTTAAATGATATAATTGGAAAATTTAATAATATTTTAAAAGATAAAGATATAGATATTGGAAAGATTTTGGGAGATGATGAAGAACATGGCTCTGGATTTGACTTTGACTTTGATTTAGACACTTTAATAAAACTTAAAAATATTTTTCAAAAAATAAATGACAACAATAATCCTAGAAATCGCCTTCTTTATTCTCTTAAGCCATTTCTAAAAGATTCTAGAAAACAAAAATTAGATGAATACATAAAAATCGCAAATATACTTGTTATCATGAATGTTATAAATGATATGAATTCTTTATATTTAATTTTAATTATAATATTATTAACAAAATAACAGAGGAAAGCTCCTCTGTTATCTTATTTTATAACAATTTCATTTACATCAATTTTACAAACTGGACATTTATCAGTTTTTGTTTCTACTTCTTTTACAACATTTGCAATTCTTATTTGCGTTGGTTCAATATAATTTGCACAAATAATTGCATTTGTATTTCCTCCAGCTCCAGCATGAGCTAGCCCTCTTAAAGCTCCTAAAATTGCTATGTTTCCTCCAGCTATTACTTCAGCTCCAGCATTCACGTCACCTATAATTACTAAACTTCCAGAATATTCCTCAATTTGTCCAGATCTTAAAGAATATTGAACATATTTTGTTTCGCTAACATCCATTTCCGTATGGAAAGTCTTTTTTATTGCGTGTAATCCTAATAAATCAGAAGGTGAATCAAAATTTATATCTACTTCAATTTCAGAATTTATTACTTTTTTTAGTCTTTCCATTTCACCATCTGTAAATAACCTTCCAGTAATTCTAATTGGAGTTTTCGCAGATTGATAAAATTCTTTAAGCTTAACAATTTTTGATTCAATTTCTTCTACAATTTTATCCATTTCAGCCGTCATATTAACGTTTAAAACTATTTCTTCTGTAGTTTGATTAATTTTAATATTGTTCAACATCCTTTATTCCTCCTTAAAAGAGTAGTTTTTAATTAAAATATTCATTTTCAGTATTAATTGACATATTTTCATCTATTCCTGTTCTATTTGTTCCAAAATATTCTTGCATAACCGCTTTTACAACATCTGCTGTATAGAAACCATGTCCACCATTTTCAATAACTACAACAACAGCAATTTGTGGATTTTCATAAGGAGCAAATCCAACAAACCAAGCATGAACATCAGCTCCAGGCTCTTGAGAAGTTTCAGCAGAACCAGTCTTACCACCAACTGTTACACCAAAATCTGAAAAAACTCTATAAGCAGTTCCACCTTCATCATCTGTAACAGATCTCATACCTTCTTTTACTATTGTAAAGTTTTCTGGATTTATTTCTAATCCATCATCTTCGCTAGAAGTTTCAGTTAAATTTAGTTCTTTATTTACAAAATTTTCTATCTCTTCTCTAGTTTCGGTTGTTCCATCTGAATTCATTATATCTTTAACAATTGTTACATCTATGTTTCTTCCACCATTTGCAATCATACCAATATATTTTGCCATTTGAACTGGTGTAAAATCGTTATTACTTTGTCCAATAGCAGCACTTACAGTATTACCAAGACTCCAAACTTTCTCAGTTTCTCTTGTAGCAATATGTCCTTTTGTTTCTCCATATAGCTCAACACCAGTTTTCTTTCCTAATCCAAAATGACTAGCATATTGTGATAATCTATCAATTCCAACTCTTCTACCAGTTTCATAGAAAAATACATTACAAGATTTTTCAATTGCACCAATAACATTTAAAGAACCATGTCCACCAGCTAGCCAACAAGCTCTTTCTCTATCAATTCCTTCAACCCAATAAGTTCCTCTATCAACTATTCTTTCTGTTGCACTAATTTCCCCAGTTTGTAATCCAGCAAGAGCAGTTACCATCTTAAAAGTAGAACCTGGTGGATAAGAACCTTGAATTGCCTTATTATACCAAACTTGTCTATTATTATAATCATCTACTTCAGCTTGTGTAAGACCTCTATACAAATCGCCTGGAGTATAATCTGGATTACTTGCCATTGCTAATATCTCTCCAGTATTAACATCCATTGCAACACAAGCTCCACCGTTTAGCATTATAAGATATTCCATAAGATCCAGCTCTTATTCCATTTATACAATTAGCTAAAGATTCTTCAGCTATTCTTTGAAGGTTTGCATCAATTGTTAAAACTATATCAGAACCACCAATTGCTTCTTGCGTTGTATATTCTCCAGTGATTATTCCATTTACGTCCATATCAACTTGTTTTTCACCGTCTGTTCCTCTTAAATATTTTTCAAAAGTTCTTTCAATTCCAGCTTTTCCTATTTTATCTGTTGACTCATATTCATAAGTATCTCCAGTTTCTACAAGTCTTTTTTCATCACTATCACTAATTCTTCCCATATATCCTATCACATGTGAAGCTAAATTCCCCATTCCGTAAATTCTATTTGAATCTGTTTTAACATTAACACCAGTTAAATCATTACTATTTTCTTGTAACTGTACAAAACTATTTCTACAAATACTCTTTGAAATCTCTAAACTTCTTGTAGCTGAATAACCTTTAGTTGTTATTTCATATCTTATTGCTAAAATTCTTCTAATTTCTTCGACATCTTCACTATCAATAGAATATTTATCTCGAAATAAATAAAAAGCTTCTTCAGCTGATGCTGCTTCTGGAATCTCATATTTTTCCTTCCATTTTGCTAAAGCTTCCTCTGTTTCAAATGTAAAAGTAAATGGATTTATAGTTATTGGAAAATTATCAACATAAGAATCTCCGTTATCTCTTAAAATTCTAGTCATTAAACTTATTGATGAATTTAAAGCTTTATCATCAGCCTTACTTTTATACATTTCTAACGAAAATATCATTTCTGAGCTAACTAGACTTGTTCCATTTCTGTCAACAATACTTCCCCTTGTAGCACTTATTGTTGTTTCACGAGAAAGCTTTGTATTAGACGTTTCCCTATATTCAGCTCCACTAACTATCTGCAAAGAAAATAATCTAGTTAAAATTATAATTCCACAAGCATAAGTAAGAAATGTTAAAAAATTAAAACGTATTTTAAAATCTAAATTTTTTGGCTTCTTATTTTTAACTGTTTTTATTTTATTCTTTTTATGTTTTTCAACATTTAAATTAAGATTCTTCTTTTTTATTTTATTTACCTCCAATTATAATTCTACTGAATACATATTGCTTCTCTTTAATTTTCTTTCCATCATATATCCAAGCTTTTTAATTACTCCAAAGAAAATTATAGTAAGTAAAACATTATAAACTTCTTCCCATAATAAAATTTTAAAGAAAATTCCTTTTTCTATTTCAAAGTCTAATACTAAAGACTTTATAAAATATGCGCCAAATTCAAAAATAAATGTAGATAAAATAACCATAATTATTATTGAAATTCTTTCATCTTTTGACCAAAGTGAATCAAACCACGTTGCTATAAATCCAACTAAACATAACATTGCTGGAGTTATTCCAACAACTTCACCATAAGTTAAATCTATAAACATTCCTGAAATTATTCCAAATAGTAAAGCTAAAAAGTTATTTCCAAAAAGTCCTATAACTAAAATAAATATAACAAATAAATTTGGAACAACCCCATTTATTGGAATTAAAGGAAAAATATTAGCTTGAAGGAAATATAATAATCCAAAAATTAAAAATAATATTAAACTTATAAGAATTATTGCTGGAATATTTAATCTTTCCTTCCTTCTATTTTTATATTTTCTCAATTTTAAATTCTCCTTAAATTTATTTATTAGTTATAACTAAAACTGTATTAAGTTTTGAAAAGTCAACAGCTGCCTCGACTATCGCATATCTATCAGTTGAATTTGTAGTAGTTATTATCTCTTTTATTATTCCTATATGAATTCCTTTAGCATAAATTTGACCAACTCCAGACGTTTCAACACTATCTCCAACTATTAAATCAGCATCTAAAGGAATATAAGTAACTCTCAATGATTGATCATTTTCTAAAGTTCCTTTACAAAGAACACTTTCATTTGTCGTACTAATATTACAGCTAACAGTACTTGCTGGATCTGTAATTACTTTAACTGTAGAAGTATCTTTACTAACTTTTACGATATAACCAACTAATCCTTGATCACTAATTACAGTCATTTTTTCTTCTACTCCATCTTTTGTTCCAACGTTTAAAATTAAATTACTTCCATAATTACTAATATCTTTATTTATAACATCAGCTGCAACTGTACTATATGCAGCATATTTTTCAGTTAAATTCATTTTTTCTTTTAATGACTCATTTTCAGATTTTACAACTTCATATTCTCTTAAGTTTTCAGATAATTCTTCATTTTTTTCTTTTAACTCTTCATTTTCTTTTTTTAGTTCATCCATTGTTGCAAAAAAGTTTTCATTTCCAGATATTTTATTTTTTAAATTTGTAAACCCAATTTGAACTGGTCTTATAATCTTGTCACTAAGACTTTTCAAATATGACATTTTACTTGTATCTACATTTGTAAGTAATATTAATAATATTAATATTACAATAGTTATTATAGTTCCAAGTATTCCAATATGTCTGTTTTCTCCCATTACAAACTCTCCTTATTTTATCCTCTTCCATGAGCCATTGTTAATACATTTTTTAATGTATCAATATTTTCCAAAATTGCAGTTGTTCCATTTGCTACGCAATCTAATGGATTATCAGCAATCAAAACATTTATTCCTGTTTTTTCAGAAATTAATTTATCTAAATTTTTTACTAAAGCTCCTCCGCCCGAGCAAGCATAATTCCATTTACGACTATATCAGATAAAAGTTCTGGTGGAGTTACTTCCAATGTTTGTTTAATTCCATCAATTATTTTATTAATTGAAACTTTCATAGCATATTCAACTTCTGACGATGTAATTTCCTTCTTAACTGGAAGCCCTGATTTTAAATCTCTTCCACGAATTATCATTTTCAATTCTGTCATAAATGGTGTTGCACAACCAATTTCCGTCTTAATATCTTCTGCCGTAACCTCTCCAATTATTAGGTTCAAATATCTTTTAGCATAATTAATAATATCTTCTGTTAATTCATCACCAGCTATTCTTATTGAAGAACTTGTTACAATTCCACCTAACGAAATAACAGCAACTTCTGTTGTTCCGCCACCAATATCTACTATCATATTTCCCGTAGGTTCTTCAATGCGAAGTTTTGAACCAATAGCAGCAGCCATAGGTTCTTCAATTAAGTATACTTCTCTAGCTCCACTTGAAATAACTGCTTCTTGAACAGCTCTTTCTTCAACTTCTGTAATTCCAGATGGAACACCAATTACAACTCTAGGTTTTAATAAATTAAATTGTTTAGTAACTTTTGATATTATCGATTTAAGCATAAGTTTTGTAGCAGTAAAATCAGCTATAACTCCATCTTTTAGTGGTCTCACAACATTGATTGAACTTGGAGCTCGCCCTAACATTTCTTTTGCCTCATTTCCAAAAGCAATTACTTCTTCTGTATTGGCTCTAATTGCTACAACAGAAGGCTCTCTATATACTATTCCTTTTTTGTGAAGTGATATTAAAACATTAGCTGTTCCTAAATCGATTCCCAAATCTCGACTGTTCAACTTCCATAAATTCATTTAATTCATTCCTTTATTCACTATACTTTTCTGTATATGAATATTGCTATTGCCATTCCTATAATACTAGCTATACTAATTTTGATAGTTAAACCAAATTGTATTTTTAGTACACTCAAGTCCAAAGTAAGCGGAGATGTTAATCCAAATTCATTACCATAAGATAACCACCATAACCATTCCACATTTTTAGAAAGTTCTCCTAAAAGCCCCCCAATTACTAGTCCTGATAAAATAAACACTAATAATAACCATATACTTCTATCTCTCACTGCCATTTGTACCTCCAAATTTCTTCTGTTTCTCTTACGGATTTTTACTTTTTAACATATGTTTTTTGACGTTTACATTATATATTGATATCTATATTTTTTCAAGTCGTTTTTGATATTTTTTTCCATTTACATTTTATTGATATATAAATATAATTAAATTACAATATTTAAAGGAAAGAGAAATATATGATAGTCAATAATTTGGATAATAAAGAAATAAAAATTCTAATTGATGAAATTGATTTAAATAGATTTAAAATATCACTTTTAGATTTAATATCTAAACCAGAAGAAACAACATCATATATAAAAACTCTACTAGAAAATAATAATTTAATTATAAAAAACTATTCTATATATACATATAATTATAAAGTTTTTTTAATTATAATTACTATATAAAATTATAGTACAAACGATAAAAAGACGGTTCATTCTAAATAAAATAATAAAATAAACCGTCTTAAAAACTTTAATTTTTTAATAATTAAAATAGTAAATTGGATTATAAGCCACACCATTTACCCTAACTTCAATATGTAAATGAGGACCTGTAACATTTCCCGTCATTCCAACAGCGCCTATTATATCTCCTTGATTTACATATTCTCCAGCGCTTTTATATAAAGCATTACAATGAGCATAATATGTTTGAACTCCATTTCCATGATCAATTACAACCATCTGTCCATAAGCAGATTTCCACCCTGAAAAAATAACCGTTCCACTAGCTGCAGCAGCTATTGGAGTTCCTATTGGATTAGCTATATCTAAACCAGTATGATAACTAGACCTTATACTACTTAATTCGCCAAATCTTGAGCTAGTTTTTCCTCCAACAGGATTTATAAATGTAATTCCTAGTTCAATTTTATCATATCTAATATTAGCTCCAGTAGCGACTTTTCCACCAGAACTTGTATATACTGGTTTTGGTTTTGGCTTCTCAACATATAAATCAGCAACTACGGTTTCTGTATCTGTAAAATTTTGTAAATTTGCTTCATATTTAACTGTATATGAAATAGAATCTATGTTATTGCTATCTTTCTCTTTTAATTGATTTATAATATTTTCACATTCTTGAAATGAAGAAACATAATATTTTTCCTCATTATTAACCATTACCGCATAATATTTATAATAAGTAACTCCAGTTGAAATTATTTTATTAAATATTTCATCTGTATTTACCTCACTATCTTTCTTTTTTAAACAAAAAGAATATTCTGGTAAAATTTCTATATCAACAAAAGCAATATTACTACTTTCATTTCCGTTTTTTCATATATTCACTAATTTTATCTTGTAAATTCTTTTTATTGTCAGTATATCCTAAAAATTCATTATTTAAAGTAACAGAGTATATTGGCTTATATGTAGAAAAAACTACAAATAATATTATTCCTAGTCCAATAGCTAGTATAATTAAAAATTTCATCCATTTTCTAAATTGGACTACTGCATTTTTAAATATGCTAACCATCTTGTCACCTCATTTCTTTTTATAATTAATGTTATTCTATATTTTTTACATTTTGTAATCAATTTGTAAAAATTGTAATATATATAGTTTTTTTTATATTTTTCTATAATAAACTCTTTTTTTCTTTTAATTTCTTGTTTTTTTGTTTTTGTATATTTTTTCTTCTTTTACTAATACTATAAGAAAAGAAAGGAGAATTTCATGCAAAATCTAACAATTTTAGAACTTCAAAATTTAAAAACTTTAATAAATATTCAAGATATTAATTACCAAAAACTTATGAATTATTCTGATTATGCAGTAGACCCACAAATTAAGCAAACATTTAATAAAGCTGCTCAAGATTCTTTAAACGCAAAGCAAAAATTACTAGAATTTCTTGGGTAATACTTAATAATCTTTAGAAAGGAGAACTTAAATGGAAGAAAAATATATGGTAAACGATATTTTAGAAACTACAAAATCAGAAATATTATGTTTTACCAAATCTATTACATCAGCTGAAAATGTTGAGCTAAAACAGACTCTTGAACAGTTAAGAACAGGTTTAGAGTCTTTTAATTTTGAATTATTTACACTTGCAACTTCAAAAGGATACTACAGTCCTACAACTAAAGCAAAACCAGAAGAAATTTCTGGAATAAAAAATCTCTTTATATAAAAATATTGCAAGAGAAAAACTCTTGCAATATTTTTTAATATTATAGGTTTAAAATAGATATGTCACAAGTAAATTGAAAATAAAATATTGAAAGAGAGTACCAAAAATGATATTGTTTTAATAACGACAAAAAAACGTATCAGGAGGCACTCTCTTATGAATAAAAGTATAACACAAAAAATGAAATATAAACAGTCTGTAATTAAATTTTCTTATAAATATGGTGTAAAAATTTAATGAATGGCCCAAAACCATATATAGATGGATGAAAAGATATGATGGAAGTATAGAAAGTTTAGAAGATAAATCAAGACGACCGCATTATCATCCAAATCAACATACAGAAGAAGAAATAAAATTAATAAAAGATTATAAAAGAAATAATAAAGAGACTGGTTTAGTGGTATTATGGATAAAATTAAGAAAAGCAGGATACACGAGAACAATACAAGGTTTATATCACGTAATGCAAAGAATGGGAATATATAAGAAAGCACTAAGCAAGAAAAAAGAAGAAGAACCAGAGTAATGGACAAGTGGAACGTATCCAGGAGAAAAAGTGCAAATAGATGTAAAATATGTACCAACAAAATGTTTAACACAAGAATTAAAAGAAAGAAACGAAAGATATTATCAATATACAGCAATAGATGAATACACGAGAATAAGATATACGTGGTTTACAAATGAGCATAGCACATATATGTCAAGTATATTTGCTGAAAAGGTAAAAAAGTATTTTAAAGAGCAATATGAAATAGAAATAAAGGCAATACAAACAGATAATGGATTTGAATTCACAAATAGGTTAAGTTGGAATAGTTTTATGAAAAATAAGAAAACGAAGTTTGAAAGTACATTAGAAGAATTAGGGATAGAGCATAAATTAATAAAGCCCTATACACCAAAGGAAAATGGACGAGTAGAAAGAAGCCATAGAAAAGATCAAGAAAGATTTTATTATAAAAAAATATTTTATAATTTAGAAGATTTAAGAAAACAAGGAGCAGAATGGAGAAAAGAATACAATAATTTTCCAATGAGACCGCTAGGATGGTTGAGTCCAAACGAATTCATAAAAAGATATAAAAGTCAAGGAGAATCGTTATTAGCGATATAAGATACTCAAACTATATATTTTTCAAAAAAGTGTGACATATGATTGACTAACCTACAAAACTCTTGCAATATTTTTTAATATATACTTGACAATTAAGCTTTTTAAGTTGTATAATAAGTTTTGTTCAATATATGCGCCATTAGCTCAGTTGGTAGAGCAGTTGACTCTTAATCAAATGGTCGGAGGTTCGAATCCTCTATGGCGCACCAAGTGAGAGATATATTAAATTATATCTCTTTTTTTGTTTCGTAAAGATAGAGGATTCGAATTTTATTTCTAGTATATTTTTAAATATCCTTTATAAAATTATAAATTTTTAATATTACATTTTTTGTATAATCCATTGTAATTTTATATTTATCATCAAGAACATATTTATATTGCATATTATTAAATTCTTGTATAAGTTC
>CANQOG010000019.1 GCA_947625415.1 uncultured Clostridia bacterium | reverse complement strand
GAAAATAAAGCATTATTATTTAATGAGGATGAGTTAAATAATCCAAAAGGAGAAGGAGGATATTTAGAGTTAACAAAGAGTGGAGATTTTAGTAATGGATTTACTTTTGAGATGTATGCTAATATGAGCAGATTGAAATATGATAATAATGGTCCAGTAAAAAATTATACTGCTGATGGGTATTTTAGCAAGATGGCATCTTTGGATATTAGTCATTACGACTCAATGAGGTTTGGGTTAGATTCAAATGATTGGATATGTAGATTTTCGGAATTTCCTCGATATTCAGGACAAGGAGATAAGTTATATACTCATGCTGGGGGGATCAGTCTTGCTGAATTGGGTTATGGTATTGGTGAAGATTTTTATTTAACATTAGTTTATAAAGTTAAAGAAACTGATTCTTTGGACCGAGTATCTTATTATATTGATGGAAAACCTTATGGTTATACATATTATGGTCATCAAGGATATGAAGAAGGATTAAGTACGTGGAATAGTGATGCTTGTCCATTATTTATAGGTGTATGTCCTATGTTGCAAACTAATAATTTATATTATACAAAGGGTATGATTTATACTTTAAGGCTTTATAATTATGCGATGACAGAAACTGAAGTTGCAGATAGTTTTGATACAACACAAAAATATAGAAATTCATTTTAAATTTATTTTTCATATTAATAAGAATTAGTAAATTTATTATTAAATTAAAGAGTAATTTTTAAATTCATCTTGCTTATCAGGGTGAATTTTATTTTTTAATATTATATATTGACATCAAGATATATTTATAATAAAATACGATAAAGTTATTTAGTAAGATTGAAGATGTATCAATTTTCAAAACAGGTGCGTTAACTAACAAATAGTTAACACTGTTTGTTGGTTTATGCACCTGTTGTTAATTGTTAGCAACAAGTGTAAAACTAAAAGAGAGGAGGTACATAGAATGGACATCAACATTAAAGGTATAGACCAAATTTCTTTATCTATAATGATAACAGTTTTTATAGTGTGTTTTACAATATGTTTTTTAGCAATAGAACATTATAATAGTAGTGTTGTTATAGAAAAAGAAAAGATTGAAGTTAGTTCTAACCAAAACTCCAATCTTATTTTATAACCAATGAGAGCTTTTCGAAGCTCTCTCTTTTTTATCTATTGTATACGAAAGCATAAAGTTTGTCAATAGAAATATATTTTTTCATCATAAAATAATACGGTCACTGTCATTGTCCTACTTATACTTGCTGGAGTCTCACTAAATGCAATAATCGGAGAGAATGGGATAATAACGAATGCATTAGATGCAAAAATTATGACTAAATATTTAGAGTATAAAGAAGAATTAGATACTCTTTTGAATGATAGATTAACTTGTGCTGAAGAAGATTTGAAAAGATATATACCATCTTTTGAAGAAATTGATGAAGATAATTTTGTAGTATGGAATGGAAAATTATATTTTATAGGAAAAAATGAATATGAAAGGAACATAGCAAAAAGTGTTGGAATAGATGTTTCATTAAGTGAAGGAAATATTTCGGTAGAAGATATGAAAGCATTATTTGGAAGTATATTACCATTAGGAGATGAATTAGAAGTACCAAAAAGTGATGAAGATATAACGCCAGAAGGCTTATTAGGAACGAGATTATATGATAAAGTTCAGTCTAATGGGGAAAGATGGGATATAGTAATAGAATATGATGAGAATATTAATGAAATATCTAGATATGGAACAGGATATTATTATTTAGCGCCAGGCAAATATATAATAAAGGAAAAAGAAATAACATTAAGTAATGGATTTATTATAGATTATGCAACAAAAAATTTCATATCATTAAGTGGTAGGCATCAAGAGTGGAATATAGATAAAGTAGTATCAACGAGAGAAGGATTAATATTAAATTTAGATCCTATTAATTTAGCAGAAGGAGAGTGGAAAATAGTGGAAAATAAAAAAGATGAAGTAAATAATGAAGATATGTATGAATTTTATGAAAAAGATTTTAATACGAATAATTATAAAAATAGTGGAACAGGAGTATTTAAGGCAGGTGATATAGAATATGATGATGTGAATAAATCATTGAAATTTAATATGAAAAATAATGAAAATTCAAATATAAAAGGAGGATATTTGGAATTAAATAAAGAAGACTATGATTTTTCAGATGGATTTACTTTTGAATTATATGTTACTTTAGATAGAACTTCTTATCGGAAGAGAAGATCCTGATAATGGTGCGGTTTATGTTGGCTTTTTTTGTAAAACTAATAATTTAGTTCGTGGTAATAACACTTATAGTATGAGGTTTGGGGCTAGGAGACTTCCGAATGAGTACGATGATTCTCTTTTTGTGAAGTTTCATAGTTTTTCTTCTTGGGCTGGTGAAGGTTACATGGCTGACACATCTACACAACGGAGCTGTGACCGTGGATTCATCTTTTGGGTTGAAAACTGGAAATCCGATTTACATGACAGTAGTATATGTTAGTTATAATCCTGAAAAAAATGATGAAAGGTATGATGATAAGATGATAAGTGAAAATTTAGATAAAATGGAAGTTTATTTAAATGGTAATTTGTTTGCATTTAGTTATTATGGACATGATTCTTATCAATCGCGGGTTAGAAAAATGGGGTCAAAATACTCCTTTTTATGTAGGGGTGTGTACTTATTGTGATGAGGGTTATAAAGGCTGGTTTTATTTTTTGAAAGGAGAAGTTTATTCTTGTAGGCTTTATGACAGGCCGATTCCAGAAGGAAATGTGAAATCTAATTATGATTTAATTTTAAAATATCGTGAATCATTTTAATATAAAGGCTTAAATAAAAGTTTGTTAATTAATTTTAATTAATCATAAAAAAATAAAAATAATAAAAAATTGAGATATTTTTGAGTGAACTAAAAAAGTTAAATGTTTTGAGTTTGCTTAAAATTATCTCATCTTTTTTTGTTTTTTAGGAATAAATCAAAATTTAAGTGAATATATATTAGTAAATATAGATTACAAAGGAAGTTTTTAAGATGCTGAAGAATATTAAAGATATTTTAGGATATTTTCCAGAAGAGTTAGAAAAGGCGATAGTTATTGATGTTACTGAAAACTTTGATACTCTTGAGGAAATTAGGTTAAGAGTGTTAAGACCTATTATTTTAAAATTAAGAGATGATGAGAAATTAATTAAATATAATGTCTCTAGTGAAGAAATTTTAAATACTTTATCACATATTTGTGAAAATTCAATTTATTCATATCAAAATGAAATTGCAAATGGTTTTGTAACTGTTAGAGGTGGTCATAGAGTTGGAATTTCAGGTTCTTGTGTTATAGAAAATTCAAAAGTAATTAATATAAATTATGTTTATAGTTTAAATTTTAGAATTGCTAAAGAGATTATTGGTTGTTCACAAAATGTTATAAGTGAAATTATAAATTTAGAAATTAATTCTATTTATAATACTTTAATCGTTTCTCCACCCGGAGCTGGAAAAACTACTATACTAAGAGATTTAATAAGATTTTTGTCATCTGGAATAAAAGATTATAAATTTAAAGCTATAAATATTGGAGTTGTTGATGAAAGGGGAGAAATATCAAGTCTTTTTAGGGGAGTTCCTCAAAATGATATTGGAATAAAAGTAGATATTTTAGAAAATGTTTCTAAAGATATTGGAATTAAAATGTTAGTGAGAAGTTTAGCTCCTAAAGTAATTGTAGCAGATGAAATAGGAAGTTTGGAAGATATAGATGCAATTAATTATGCTGTATGTTCAGGGGTAAAAGGAATTTTTACTTCACATGGAGAAACAATGCAAGATTTAAGTTTAAACCCGGTTACTAAGAATTTAATTTCATTAAATATTATTGAAAGAATTATTTTTTTAGATGAAAAGAAAAAAGGAATAATTCGAGAGACTTATTATTTGGACAAGAAAAATAGAGAATATGTTTTAAAAGAAAAAGGTATTATATTATGATTTTAATAAAATTTGTTTTACTTGGTTTAATTGTTATAACGTGTAGTTTAATAGGAAATATTAAGGCAAAAACTTTTGAAAAAAGGTATTTAGAACTAAAAAAGTTTAAAAATGGTTTAGAGATTTTTAAAAGCAAACTAGAATTTACTTATGAACCTGTAAATGAAATTTTTGGAGATGTTTCAAAACTTATTTATGAAGATAATGATAATATTTTTAAACGATTTACTCAAAGTGGAAATTGGGATATAGCGGTTGATAATCAGAAAAATTTTGAAAATGATGATAAAGAGGTTGCAAAAGGACTTGGAAAAATGCTTGGAAAACTTGATAAATCTGGACAATTAAATGAAATTAATTTGGTAGATGGGTTCATAGATAAGCAACTTGAAAAAGCTTTTGAAGTGAAAGAGAAAAATGAAAAGTTGTATAAAGTTTTGGGAAAGAGTGTAGGTATAGCGATTGCAATTGTATTTATTTAAAAAGAGGAGGATTTTATGAATATAGATTTGTTATTCAAAATTGCTGGAATAGGAATAATAATTGCTGTATTATATCAAATTTTAAATAAAGCTGGTCGAGAAGATCAAGCAATGATGATGAGTTTAGCTCGGAATGATAATTGTTCTTACTGTAATTATAAAAGAAATAAGTGAATTATTTGCAACAGTTAGGACGGTGTTTAATTTGTGATAGATATTATAAAAATTGTAGGTGTTCGGATTTGTAAGTTTAATAATAACTATAATATTAAAAGAATATAAAAGAGATTTTGCCGTTTATGCTGAACTAATCGGAGGAGCAATAATTTTTTACTTTTTAATTGATTATTTAAAAGGAATTATTGGATTTATAAATGGTTTGTCTTCAACTGGAATTAGTAACAGTTTTATTTTGCTATTAGTTAAGATTACTGGGATTTCAATACTTACAGAATTCGCTGTTTCAGTTTGTAGGGATATGGGGGAAAGCGCTATTGCGAGTAAAGTTGACTTAGGAGGAAAATTGTTAATTGTTTCACTATCAATACCAATTATTACGGCTACCTTAAGTGGATTGCTAGGGCTTTTGGAATAGCTTTTATTATAATAATTTTTTTTACTCCTATTTCAAATGGGACAAGCGATATTATATCTTCTCAGAAAGAAACATTTGGAATTTCAGCGTTTTTAAACAATTCAAAGGAATATACAAAAGATACTTTTCCAGATTTAGATTTAAACGAAGTTTTCGAATCAGGAATTCATGGAAAATTGAATATTGCAAGTTTTTGGGGATTTATTATAGAGTTATTTGGAGATGAGCTAAAAAATGGAATTTCAGGAATTGTTGCAATTCTAATTGTTATTATAATACATAGTGTTTTAAAAGCTGTAATAGAAAATTTATCTGATAGTAACACTGGGCAAATTGCTTATTTTGTAGAATATTTAGCAATTATTTCAATTATTACTTCTAATTTTGGTGATATATTGTTAGTTACCAAAACTTCTATAAATGAGCTTATAAACTTTATGAGATTATTTGTTCCTATTTTAATTACTCTTATGTTTACAACTGGCGGATTAGCTTCAAGTAGTGGGCTTGGAAGTATTATTATATTTTTTATTAATATTATAGGAACTATAATTAGTTCGGTTTTAATTCCTTTAATTATGTGTTCTACAGTTCTTGGAATTGTTAATTCGTTTTCAGATAAAACTCAAATTTTAGGTTTATCTAAATTTATGAAATCTATAGTTTTATGGGTTTTAGGAATAATTTTGACAGTTTTTGTATGTGTATTGACATTTCAAGGAATTTTATCATCTTCAGTAGATGGAGTGACGGCTAAAACTGCAAAGGCTGCTATATCTAATTTTATTCCGTTTGTTGGAAAAATAATGGGTGATACTTTAGATACTGTAATTGGTTGTACAAATCTTTTAAAAAACACTTTTGGAACTGTTGGAGTAATAATATTAATTGGAATTTCTATTGCGCCTATTATTAAAATTATGATTATGTGGTTTTTGTTAAGGCTTGTTTGCGCTGTTTGTGAGACAATTGCTGATTCCAAAATAATAAAGCTTTTAGCTGGAATTAGTGATAGTTATAAATTACTTTTTGGAATTCTAATATCTTGCTCAATAATGTTTATTATAGGAATTACAATTGTTTTAAGAATGACTAATATTGTAATTTAGGTGAATTTTATGATTGATAATATAAATTCTTGGGCACGGGCAAATTATAATTGCAACAATTATTTCGATTATAATTCAAATGATTTTGCCTGATGGAAAAAATAAAAAATATGCTGAAGTTGTGAGTTCACTTTATATTTTATATGTAATTTTAAACCCAATTTTTCATATTGATAAGAATGTTGCAATTTTAGATGTGAAAGCAACGATTGCTGGAGTTTCTAATGGAAGTTATGTTTCACAAGAAGATATTACAAGAAGCTATATCTTAGGAATGGAAAATAGCTTAAAATCAAAAATTGAAGAAATTGGGTATCAACCTGATTATATTCAATTTTATATAACGCCAGATTATAGTTCAATTGCTAAAATTGAGGTTAAGATGAAATCTGGAACTGAATTTGATAGAGAAAAAGTTATAAACCTTGTTTTAGAAAATTTTGAAATAAATAAGTCAAATATTGTTATTTTTTGAAAGGGGAAAATTTAAGTGTTTGAAAAGATAAAAAATATTTTTAAAGAGAAAGATGAGAAAAAGAAAATTGAAAATTTAGTAGCATTTTTAATTATTTTGGTTGTAACTTTGATTTTAGTAAATAAAATATTAAAGGATGAACCAGATACAAAATCAAATTTCAATCAAAATCAAACTGGAATTCAACTTGTGACTTCTGAAAATAGTAATACGATTTTAATTGATAATGAAGTTCCAACTGGTATAGAGGAAAGGCTTGAAAGAATACTCTCGAGAATAAGTGGAGTTCGGGGAGGTGGATGTTTTAATAACATATAAAGAAAATGGTCCTGAAATGGAAGGAGCGGTAATAATTGCTGAAGGTGCTCGGAAATGTTGATGTAAAACAGAATATAGTTTCTGCTGTTGAAGCAGCAACTCGGACTTTTGAGTCACGAAGTTCAGGTCTTTGAAATGAAAAAAGATTAGAAAGGAAAATATTATGTTTGAGAAAATTAAAAAATTATTAAATGAAAGTGAAAATCAAGAGGAAAATTCTAAACAAGAAAAAGGAATTTATGATTTTGAAGAAAAGGAAGATAAGAAATTAAAAAGAATTAATATTTTAGATAGAATTAAGTTTATAAGATTTAGCAAAAATAATGATAAAGATGCGAATCTTCATAAAATAAAAGAGGTAGGACTTCTAGTTACAGCTGTAATTTTGATAGGAGTTGGATATACAAATTTTTCAAAAAATTCTTCAAATACTATTTCTACAAGTTCTACAAATAATATTGGAGATGTTCAGCTTGTAAGTAGTTCATCAGCAATTGTTGAAAATGATACTAACAATACTGTTCAAACGTCTAGTCTTGTAAGTAATGGTGAATTTGCAGAACCACAAGAAGAAAATACAGCTGTGGTTTCAACTTCAACGTCTATAAATAATGTTAATGCTTCAAATAATTCTGTTTTAGGAAGTAGCAATAATTCTTTTTCAGAGCTTAAGATGGAAAGAAATCAAATGCTTTCAAAAAATTTAGAAACATATCAGAAAATTGTTGATAGTGATACAATTTCAAGTGAGCAAAAAGCTATTGCAATACAAGAGATTGAGAAGATTAATAATTTGCGAAATTCAATAAGTGTTTCAGAAGAGTTAATAAAATTGAAAGGATTTGAGGATGTTGTAATTTATTCTTCAAATGATAAAATTAGTGTAATTGTAAGAATTGCTGATTTATCAGATAGTCAAGTTGCTCAAATTCAAAATATAGTTTCAAAAGAGTTTAATACAGATATTTCAAATATTACAATTTCAAATAAATAAAGTGAATTTTATTTGATAAAAATGTTTGACAAAGCATAGTAAATAATATATAATATTTACAGGAGATAAACATATATTTGCTTTTTTTACTTATATCCTGTAAACGATAGTATATATTAATGTTTTATAAAAATCAAGTGAAAATTATAAAATAAAAGATATGAGTTCAATTTTTAAATTAAGTTTAAACTCATATCTTTTATTTTAATATTCTGTAATTTCATATTTACTTGAATCATTATACTTAGCTAAAATACTTGCTTTATCAAGAACTTCTTTTAATTTCATATCTTCATTAAAGTAAACAGTCTTTCCTTTAATACTTAAGTTTAAGTTTCGAGCGTTTAACCAATTTTGATAGTTTTCTTGAGCAATTTCTTCTGTTGAAAATTCCCATATCAATCTAGAATCAACAAGTTGGTCATTTTCATCAAAAGCAAATAATTGATCTACATAATCTATATTTTCATTAGGTGAATAACGATGGAGAAATACATAACTCCTTGGGTTTGATTCTGGAGTTGAGTCACTAAATTCTTCATTTGTTTTTTGCGAAATTTCATGCATTTTATATCCAGAATAAAATATACCTGTAATTATTAAAATTGTTATTATGGCTAATATAAGTTTATTTTTCATTAACATATAAATCCCTCCTTAGTAAAAAGCTATTACACTTATAATTATAGCATATTATAAGTACATCAGCAAATTTTGAAGAATTAAAGATAATAATTTTAAACGTATATTTAACGAATTCCAATATGGTAACCGAAAAATTGCGTTACGCGTTCGGGGCGGATTTATATATAAAAAAGAAAGATGTAAGTTAGAGGCTCACATCTTTCAGTGTTTTTATGTCTATTTGACTTAACACACTAATCATTCGCTTAAGCTATTTGTAATATAGCATAATTTTTTTATGTTGTCAAACGATTTTTATTATTTCATTTATTTTTATAAAAAATTTAAGATAAAAGAAAAATGTTAGATTTATATTTTTCTTTTATATGGTTTTTGTTCATCAGTTAAATTTGTTAAATAATCAATTGATACATTATAAAATTTAGCAAGTTCAATTATATATGAAAGAGGAATTTCGTTTATACCTTTTTCATATCTAGCATATTGCTGTTGCTTCATATTTAATATATTTGCAATTTGCTCTTGAGATAAATCTCTATCTTCTCTTATATCTCGTAATCTTTTAAAATACATATAAAATATCTCCTTTGAAATTATTTTATATTACAACAAAAGAATAGTATTGACATTACAACTTATTAATTGTAAAATATATTTAAAACAACAAATCAGTTGTAAATATACGAGGGGGGAAAATTAATGAATAAAAAAAGAGGAATAACACTAATAGCTTTAATTATAACTATTATTGTTTTATTAATACTAGCTGGTGTAAGTGTGTCTATGGTAGTTGGAGAGAATGGAATAGTAGGAAGGGCAGTTCATTCATCAGAAGTAACAAGAAAAGCAGATGCTAAAGAAAGAGTATTAATGGAAGTAGCAGGAAGCTATGATGAAACAGGAAAAATAAATTTAAAAGATTTGAACGATAATCTAAGAAATAATCTTGAAAATGTAAAATTAAAAAAAGGTGAAAATAGTTACGAATTTTTAGATGATGGCGAAAATCAAATAAAAGAATTACCAGTAATAGTACAATATAAAGGCGTAGAAGTAGAAATATCAGGGAGTTTAAGCAGTAAAGAAGAAATTCTACCATCAAAAACAAAAAATTTATCAGAGGTAGCAATAGGAAGTTATGTAGACATAGGGATAACTTATGAAAATGTAGTGAATGGATATACAGATATAACAGAAAAATTGACAGGTTGGAGAATATTAGATAATACAGAAAGTGAAGTAAAGGTAATATCAGCTGGATGTCCATTGACATATTATCTTGCAAATGGTGGTGTAGAAAGTTCAATACAAAAATTAGAAAATCTATATACAACAATAACACTAGATGGAGAAAGTGATATTTCAGGATTTGTAAATAATGGATTTGAAAATAATAATTTACAAAAGGTATTTAGTGAAAATAACTATGTAGATACAGCTAAAGGAGTACATGCATTTAGTTGTAGTACAAATTATAATGATGGTACAGGAGCAAAAGTAGATAATCCATTACCAGAAATAGAAACATTATATAATAAAATAACAGGAACAAGCATAGTAATGAATGATTTATGTAGTATGCATAATACTTTAAAAACTAGTAGTATAAAAGAAGTAGCAGGAGATAAATGGAAAGAAAGTTATAATTACTTACTTGAAATTGGGCTACCTTACTGGGTTGGTGGTTCGTCTCTTGATGATAATAAATTGTGGCTTGTTGGTGTTGAAGGTGGTGTAAGTAATATGAGTTCAGGTTACAAGAGTGTCGGCGTACGTCCTGTTATAACTTTAAAATCTGGTGTCAAGGTCGATGTTTCTCAAGATGAAGATGGCTTAAGTGAAGTTACTGCGTATAAATTAACACAATAGTTATTAAAAGAACTTTTATAAAAATAGTACGAGATTGATAATATTTTATTAATTTTATACTGTTTTAGCTTAACTAAAAATATTAAAAATTGTTAGATAAATTTGTAAAATAATTAAATTTTTAATGTCTTGACAATAAATAGAAATGGTAGTAAAATATCTACATAATTGAATTTAACTTTAGACGTTGAGAAAGAGGAAACTTTTAAATTAATATATGTAGAGATTAAGTGGTTGGTGAAAACTTAAAATATTAAGAAAGTTTTGGAACTTTGGAGTCTATTTTAATTAAGGGGATTATTTTTAAAATAATCAAATAGGGTGGAACCGCGTGAGCTTGCTTGCGTCCCTACAGTATAAACTGAAGGGACACAAGCTTTTTGTTTTCTTCAGTAATATGAAGGGAGGAAATATTATGAAATTAGATTCAATGGAAAAAATCGTAAATTTATGTAAAGCGAGAGGATACATTTATCCTGGTTCAGAAATTTATGGAGGTTTAGCAAATTCTTGGGACTATGGTCCTTTAGGAACTGAACTTAAGAATAACATTAAAAAATTATGGTTTCAAAAGTTTGTTCAAGAATCAAGGTATAACGTAAAATTAGATGCTGCAATTCTTATGAACCCTGAAACTTGGGTTGCATCTCGGACATGTTGGTGGATTTTCAGATCCTTTAATTGACTGTAAAGAATGTAAAACTCGTCATAGAGCTGACAAATTAATTGAAGAATGGGCTCATAATAATGGAAAAGATATGGTAGCGGATGGAATGACAGATGAAGCTATGATTAATTTTATTAATGATAATAACATTGTGTGTCCAAATTGTGGAAAAAGAAATTTTACATCAATTAGAAAATTTAATTTAATGTTTAAAACATTTCAAGGAGTTACAGAAGATTCAACAGCTCAGCTATATTTAAGACCAGAAACGGCGCAAGGTATATTTGTAAACTTTAAAAATGTTCAAAGAACAACTAGAAGAAAATTACCTATGGGAATTGCTCAAATTGGTAAAGCTTTTAGAAATGAAATAACACCAGGAAACTTCACTTTTAGAACTAGAGAATTTGAACAAATGGAACTTGAATTTTTCTGCAAACCAGGAACAGATAAAGAATGGTTTGAATATTGGAGAAGCTTCTGCAAAAAATGGTTAATAGATTTAGGAATGAAAGAGGAAAATATTAGATTGAGAGACCATTCACCAGAAGAACTTGTATTTTATAGTAAAGGAACAACAGATATTGAATTTGCTTTTCCATTTGGATGGGGTGAACTTTGGGGAATTGCTGATAGAACTGATTATGATTTATCAAGACATCAAGAACATTCTAAACAAGACTTAACATATCTTGATCCAGAAACAAATGAGAGATTTGTTCCTTATGTTATTGAGCCATCATTAGGAGCTGATAGAGTTGCCCTTGCTTTCCTTTGTAATGCTTATGATGAAGAAAAAATTGATGAGGATGATACAAGAGTTGTATTACATTTACATCCAGCTTTAGCTCCTTATAAAGTTGCAATATTACCACTTTCAAAGAAACTAAGTGATAAAGCTTTAGAAGTTTACGATATTTTATCTAAAAACTTTATGTGTGATTATGATGAAGCAGGTTCAATTGGAAAAAGATATAGAAGAGAAGATGAAATTGGAACTCCATTTTCTGTAACAATTGATTTTGATACAGAAACAGACGGATGTGTTACTGTAAGAGACAGGGATACAATGGAGCAAGTAAGAATTAAAGTTGAAGAAGTTTCAAAATATATTGATGACAAAATGAAGATTTAAATTAAAAGAGGCTTGAAAATTTATTTCAAGTCTCTTTACTTTTAGAGATGAAAGAATTAGCAGTTTTGACACTATTTATTAAAGATGATATAATAAAAATAGATATTGTCAAAAGCAAAGTAAACGAAAGTTTATGACGCAAAGCCATAGGTCTAAAGATTTTTATGTGAATCCATGATAGCTAGGTTACACAAAGGAGGAGATTTTATGAAAAAGAAAATATTAATTACTATTTTATTAATAATTTTAGTTGCAGTAATGATTTTTGCTGGAAATTTAATTAGAAAAGTAATCATAGTTGAAAAAATAAAAGATGGGCTTAGTAATAGGACCGAATATTATCATACTAAACTTTGGACAGATGATCATAGGATTTCTGAAACTAAAGATTGGGCTCAAGAAGAATGGAATTATCCTAATGGATTAGAAATTCGTATTCAAGATGATCATACATTATTTTTATTATTAGATACTAATCAGTATACAATAGATACAAATCAAAAGGCATATTTTAAAACTCAAAGTGAATCTAATACTACATTAACATCAATTATTGAGCCAAATTATTTTATACCTAATTTTGAATTATCTGATAGTTCTTTTGAAATAGCTTTCTTTTCAAAGATATCAACTAAAACAATGGATGGAAAAGAGTGTTATGAGATAACAAACAAAAAAGATGGAGATAAAGTTACTGGTTATATAGATAAGGCAAATTTTGATTTAGTTCGTTTAGATGGTATGAAGTTTGAATGGGAAAAACTAACTGATGAGCCAACAGTTGAAAAAATTTTAGAAGGATATAAAGAAATAAAAACGGATAATTTAGAAGAATTAAGAGAATTTCTTAATAAAAATCGTAGTATTGATGAGAGTGAAGAAAGTAAAGAATAATTTAATATTATATAGGACACTAGTTTTAGTGTTCTTTTCTTTTTTATAAAAATTTTCAAAATTTTTTCCAAAATTGCTTGACCAAAATGTGATTATAAAGGATAATATAATATATAAAATTATGGGTATAATTGCGCCCAAAAATTGCTAAAGATATTTTAAGAAAAAATACGAAGGAGGAATATATATATGTATATATTCAATAGAGTTACTGTTGTTCCACAATTGCCAGAGAGAATTTCAAAGTTACCAGAAATTGCTAATAATTTATGGTGGTCTTGGAATTCAGAGTTTTTAAGATTATTTCAAGAGATTGATATTGATTTGTGGGAAAAAGTTGAAAAAAATCCAGTTAAGTTTTTAAAGTTAGTAGACCAGACAAAAATTGAAAAAATGGCTGAAGACTTAAATTTCCTAAAAAAATATGACAAAATTGTTGAAAATTTCGAAAATTATATGGAAAGTAAAGAAACTTGGTTTAGCGAAACATACCCAAAAAATAGCAAAGATGTGATTGGTTATTTTTCAGCCGAATATGGTTTAGATGAAGTTTTACCAATATATTCTGGTGGCTTAGGACTTTTATCAGGTGATCAAGTAAAATCAGCTAGTGATTTAGGAATTCCACTTGTTGCGATTGGTTTATTATATAAAAATGGATATTTTCATCAAAGGATTAATGTTCGTGGAGAACAATGTTCAGAATACCATAATATAGATTTATATAATCTTCCTATAACTCCTGTAAAAGATAATGATAACAACGATGTTATTATTGATGTTGATATGGGAGATAGAGTAATATATGTTAAATTATGGCAAATTAAGGTTGGTAGAGTTAAAGTATATTTAATGGATACTGATATTGACCAAAATCCAGAAGATTTAAAAGATACAACTTTAAGGCTTTATGGTGGAGATAGAGATATGAGAATCCGCCAAGAGATAGTTCTTGGTATGGGTGGAGTTAAAGCCTTAAAAACTTTGGGTTATGAGCCTAAAGTTTATCACATGAATGAGGGACATTCATCTTTCTTGATTTTAGAATTAATCAAGGAGTTAATGAATGAACATCAAATTTCATTTGAAATTGCAAAAGAAATTGCAACATCTCAAACAGTGTTTACAACTCATACTCCAGTTCCAGCTGGTAATGATATATTTAATATAGATTTAGTTGAAAAATATTTTTCTAAGTTTTGGCCAAAGCTTGGAATTTCACGTGAGGAATTTTTAAGACTTGGAATGAAGGAAACAGAAGGCTTTTCACAAGGTTTTGATATGGGAATTTTAGCATTAAAACTTTCTGGAAAGAAAAATGGTGTAAGCAAATTACATGGAGCTGTTTCTAGGGAGTTATTTAGTGATGTATGGCCAAATATTGCTCAAGATGAATCTCCAATTGATTATGTAACAAATGGAGTTCATACTTGTTCTTGGCTTTCTCCTAGAATTAAAGAGCTTTATAATGACTATTTTCCACCATATTGGCAAGATAAAATTCACTTGCAGTCAACATGGGATAAAGTAGACTCAATTCCAGATGAAAAACTTTGGGAAGCTCATTGTGCTAGAAAGCAAAGATTAATTAAATTAATTAAGGAAAATGTTACAAATAGATTTTTAAATAATGGTGTTGGATATGACCAAGTTACAGAAGTAGTAAATTCATTAAATCCAAAAGCTTTGATTATTGGTTTTGCTAGACGTTTTGCTACTTATAAAAGAGCAACATTAATATTTAAAGATATTGCTAGACTTACTCAAATTCTTTGTGATGAAAAGAGACCAGTACAGCTTGTATTTGCTGGAAAAGCTCACCCTGCTGATAAAGAAGGTCAAGATTTAATAAAAACAATTCATGAAATATCATTAATGCCACAATTTAAAGGTAAGATTTTCTTGCTTGAAAATTATAATATTGGAATTAGTAGATATATTGTGAGTGGTGTTGATGTTTGGTTAAATAATCCACGTAGACCAATGGAAGCTTCTGGAACATCAGGAGAAAAAGCTTCTGTAAATGGTGTCGTAAACTTTAGTATTCTAGATGGATGGTGGGCTGAAGGATATGACGGAACTAACGGATGGGCTATTGGAACAGAAAATGATTATGAAAATGAAGAAGAACAAGATAAAGCTGATAGCAACAGTATTTACCATATTTTAGAAAATCAGATAATTCCAACTTATTATAATCAAGATAGAAATGGAATTTCTAAAGATTGGATTAAGCTTATGAAAAATTCAATTAGAACTACTGGTGGTCAATATAGTATGGCAAGACAAGTTGTTGATTACGTAAATAAATTTTATATTCCATTATGCAATTTAAATACTAAATATTTTAAAGATATTGGAAAAGTTATAGAATTTGCTGAGTGGAAAAAAGATGTTATAAGCAAATGGGAATCTATTAGAATTGACCAACCTGAAAATGTTGACAATGCTAAATTAGTGGCTGGAAGTAAAATTAAAGCAAAATGTTATATTGATTTAGCAGGAATTGATGAAAATAATGCAGATATTCAAGTTTATTTTGGACAATTTTTAGAGAATGGAACTGTAAAAAATGTTTATACTCGTGAGATGAAGAAAGTTGGAGAAGAAAACGGAATGAGTGTATATGAAGGAACGATTGAACTTCCAACTGGTGGAAATTATGGCTATACTTTTAGAGTAATGCCAAAGCATGAGATGTTATTAGATTCTGAAAATATGAATTTAATTAAATGGTTAGTAAAATAAAATTTAATTATATGGACTTGTAAACTTATAATATTGATAAAAAAATAAAAGCCGAGAAAATATCTCGACTTTTATTTTTTAAATTCATCAATAGATTTAAATTCATATTTCATTTTTTTAGCTTCTTTTATTACATAATCTAAAATGTTTGAATTGTCCTTACTTGTAGCGTGTAAAAGAATAACACTTCCGATTGTGTAAATTGTCTAAAATTTTTGATTTCCCATATTCTTCTCGTCCTTGATTGTTTTCATTCCAATCATCATAAGCAAAAGACCAAAGGACAGTTTTGTAATTTAATTTATTTGCTACGTTTAAAACTTTTTCAGAAAATTCACCTTTAGGTGGTCTAAAGTATTCCATTTCATATCCAAATTTATCAAATAATGCTTTATGAAGGTCCATTATTTCTTTTTCAATTTCAGCTTCACTTAAAGAAGGTAATGACTTATGATTAACCGTATGGTTTCCAACAATATGACCATCTTCAATCATTCTCTTAACCAGAGCTTCTTGTGTATTTAGGTAGTGACCTGTAATAAAAAACATTGCTTTTACTTTATTTTCGGCTAAAGTGTCTAAAATTTTTTCGGTATATCCTGCTTCATATCCCATATCAAAAGTAAGGTATAAATATGGATTTGATTCATTTCCAATTGCAATTCCTCCATATCTATTGAGAAGTTCTAAAGAAGAGTTATCTAATTCTGGTTGTTCATGATTACTAGAACGTTTTAATCCCCAAGATATTAATTCATTTGAAATTGATTCAGATGCTCTTGCAAGAATTGTAAATTGAAATATAACAATTGCCATTATTAAAATAGAAAAAGCAATACGAGATATTTTTTCTTTCATTAATCTTTATCCTTTCAAATTAATTTTTATTTAAGGATATTCGAAAAATAAAAAAATATACCAAAAAATAAATCCCTTAAAGGGATTTGTTACATATTAAATTATTTTTTCTTGTAATCTTCTATAGCTTTTCTTTCTTCAGGGTCTAAATTATTTAATGCATATTTTAATAATAATATGACAATTTGATTTAGAGATGTATGTTTTATTTCAGAAAGAGTTTCTATATCTTTTATAATATCTTCTGGTATCCTTAGTGTTTTGCTCACTCCTGCGTGACTTTGAGGTATTTTTAAACTTTCCATTAAAACAACTCCTATATCTTATATTCTCTTATGATTAATTTATTATATATTACTTTTGCAATAAAATCAATGATAATTTTGCAAGTATTTAATGAAAAAGGTCGCATTTTGTCATAGAAAACTCTTTAATTCGTGAGATTCATATAAATATCTCATTGTTTCAAATGGTATATTTAGCAAAATAATTTAAAAATATAAAAAACTATTAAAAAAGCTTGACTTTTCAGACTAAATGTATTAAAATAATTAAGCATTGTATGAATATATATTTATTCGTTGGCTTTTCCCGGTAATTTTGAGTCAGATGGATGAATTTTATATTATATATAATTTTATTTTTAGAATGGAGGGTATTAAATACCATGAATAATACTACATATACCCCTAAAGCTGGGGAAATCGAAAGAAAATGGTATATAATAGATGCAGCAAATAGACCTTTAGGTAGAACAGCTACTGAGGTTGCAAAATTATTAAGAGGAAAACATAAGCCAACATTTACACCAAATATGGATATGGGTGATTTTGTAATTGTTATTAATTGTAAAGATGCAATTTTAACTGGAAGAAAATTAGATTCAAAAATTTATAGAAGACATTCTGGATACATTGGAGGAATGAAAGAAACTTCAGCTAGAGTTATGATGGAAAATAAACCAGAAGAAGCTATGTATCTAGCTGTAAAAGGAATGCTTCCTCATACAAAACTTGGAAGACAAATGATTAAAAAAGTTAGAGTATATAGTGGAAGCGAACATGAAAATGCAGCTCAAAAACCAGAAGTTTGGGAGGTAAAATAGAACATGGCAAAAAAGGAGAATATAGTATATTTAGGAACTGGAAGAAGAAAATGCTCAATAGCTAGAGTTAGATTATTTGAAGGTAATGGAAAAATTACTGTAAATGGAAAAGATTTACATGAATATTTTGGAACAGATATATTAAAAGTTATAGTAAATCAACCTTTTAGTGTTACAAATACAGTTGGAAAATATGATGTTATTTGTAAAGTTGAAGGTGGAGGATTTACTGGTCAAGCTGGAGCAATTCGTCATGGAATAGCTAGAGCTTTAAACGAAGCAAATGCTGAATATAGACCAGCTTTAAAACAAAATGGTTTCTTAACAAGAGATCCAAGAATGAAAGAGAGAAAGAAATATGGATTGAAAAAGGCTAGAAAAGCTCCTCAATTCAGCAAAAGATAAGCTTTTCATTAAAAAATATCAAACCTCAAAAGTTTCAGAACTTTTGAGGTTTCTTTCTTTATTTAAGAATTTTTTTATAATAGTATGGTTTGTTTTTTAATAGTTATAACTTATAAATTTTTTAGTAATTAATTTTATATTTAATTATTTTCTGAACTATATACAAGTACTTCTTCTAATTCTTCATCTTCTAATAATGACCCTTTTATACTACCTGTTGTTATAATATCTACTTCTTTTTTCAATACTTCTTCTAAAGCAAGTTTTACTTCTGCAATTTTAAATCCTTCTGCTACATCTTCGGTTCTAACTATTATATCTATGTCACTATTTTTCTTTTGCTTATTTTTTACATAAGAACCAAAAACCCATACATACATAAGATTATACTTCTTAGCTACTGGTTTTATTTTTTTACTTATTTTTTCTAACTCAGACATACAATTTACCTTTCATTTAAAATTTTTATGCAAAATTCTTTTATTTTTAATGTTTCTTTATCTGCTACATTCCATAATATTAATTTATCAATTGTTTCATAATTATGTACTACTATATCTCTCATTCCAGCAATATTTCTCCAAGGTATTTCTTCATATTTTTGCTTAAATTCATTTGATAATCTTTTTACTAGTTCTCCTATTTGTGTAACTGGTGTAAGAATTGCATTTTGATATATGCTATTTTCTTCAAAATTATAATAGTTATTACCAAAGTGTTTTTTTGTATCTTCTATTATATTACAATGTTTTATAATGGTTAATAATATTTTTTTGTTTCTTTCATCTATCATGCCATCACTTTCTCCTTTTGGTTATTATATCATATCTCATATAACGTTTTCAATAAAATTTATATTTTTTTATTTGACAAGTGATTATTAAATATGTAAAATATGTGTGAAAATATTTTATATGGAGTTATTTGTATGAGTAAAATTAAAACATTATTAAATGATAATGAAACAATTTTAGTATTTGATATAGATGGAGTTTTAGCTCTTTTAGAATTTGGAGAGCATAATCATTTTGATGATAATGAAGAAGAATGGTTTAATGAATGTGCTAAAGGGATAAATCATTATACTGAAGATAAAGTAATTAAAAAAATGCAAAAATTTCTCAAAAATAGAAATACAAGTAAGGTTTATGTTGTTTCAGCGGTTGGACATAATAATGAATCAATTTTTAAAAAAGAATTTGTAAATAAATATTATAATATTCCAAAAGAAAACGTTTATTGTGTAAAGAAAAATAAAGATAAAAAGCAAATTCTTTATAAAATTAAAGAAAAATATCAAAATACAGAAGATTATAAAATTGTTATGATAGATGATACAATAGAAGTTTTAAATGATATTATGGAAAATACTAATTTTTCTACAATCCATATAAGTTCTTTTTTAGATATATAACTTGAAAGAAATAATAGAAAAATGGAGGAATAAATAGATGCTACTTGCATTAGTTGGAGTTACAGGAGTTGGAAAAACTTATTTTGTTAATAAAATTTGCGAAAAATTAAATTTTAAAAAAGTTAATACAATTAGAACAAGGCCAGTAAGAGCTGGAGAAAGTCCAAAATATTTTATGACTGAAAATGAACTTGATAAAATGTATGAAGATGGAAAAATTGCTTACAAATTTAAAGTTTTTGGAGGCGAATATGGATATTTAAAAGAAGAAATTTTTTCTCTTGACAATATGATATTTGAAATGCATTATACTACTATTTATGATTGGAAAAAAGTAAGACCTGATATAAAAACAATTTATATAATGCCTACTAATTTAGATTTAGCTAAAGAGCAGGCTAAAAAAAGAAATTTGAGCAAAGAAAAGGAAATTGAACGTGTAAATGAAATTGATGAGCATTATAAAGTAATTACAACAAATGATGCTTTACGAGCTCAATTTGATTATTTCTTTTACAATAATTATGATGAAGTATCAGAAGAAAAAATGCTTTCTTTAGTGTCAGAAATTTTAGAGAATGAGAAGAATTGAAATTTCTTTGATTAAATATTGTCAAAAACGCTTGCAAAACTAGAAAAAGTGTGTTAAAATAATACGCGTGAATTAAGAGAATTTTTCTTAATCCTTACTCATAACGTGTAGATTATGGGTTTTATATCCAAGGGGAGGTGAAAAATAATGAATAAATATGAAACAGTATTCATTGTTAATCCAGAAGTTAATGAAGAGGGAATTAAAGCTTTGATTCAAAAATTTTCTGATATAATTAACAATGATGGAAAAGTTCTTGAAGTTGAAGAAATGGGTAAAAAGAAATTAGCCTATGAAATCAAGAAAAACAAAGAAGGATATTATGTAGTAATAAACTTCGAATCAAATCCAGAATTAATTAAAGAACTTGAAAGAGTATATAGAATAACAGATGATGTTATTAAATTTTTAACTATTAGTAAAGAAGAAAAATAGTTCTAGAAAGGTGGGAAATATGAACAAAGTTATTTTAATGGGAAGACTTACTAAAGATCCAGAAGTTAGATATACTCAAACTAATAATACTTTAGTTGCTAGCTTCGCTTTAGCAGTAAATAGAAGGTTTGCTGCAGCTGGAGCAGAAAGACAAGCTGATTTTATTAATATTGTAGCTTGGAACAAAACTGGAGAATTTTGTAGTAAGTATTTCAAAAAAGGGCAACAAGTTGGTATAATTGGTAGAATTCAGACTAGAAATTGGGATGATGACCAAGGAACTAAACATTATGTAACAGAAGTTGTTGCTGAAGAGGCATATTTCGCAGATTCAAAAAGAGAAAATGGAGATTCATCAAATTTTGAAAATACTTTCGGAACTAATTTATCTGATAATACAGAGTTTCAAGTAAATTCTTCTGATGATGATTTACCATTTTAAATGATAAAAATTAAAATGGGAGGTAAATAAAATGGCAGATAAAAAACAAGCTAAAAGAAGAAATAACAACCAAGATGATGATTTTAACCCAAAATTTAGAAAAGCAAAAAGAAAAGTTTGTAGCTTATGTAGTGATAAAAATTTCGTATTAGACTATAAAAATGCTGAGCAATTAAAGAAATTTATAAATGAAAAAGGTAAAATTTTACCAAGAAGAGCTACAGGTGCTTGTGCTAAACATCAAAGACTTATTACTTTAACTGTAAAAAGAGCTAGACATATTGCAATTATACCATATACACAAGACTAGTATGGTTTGAGAGCGAGGATTTAAGTATCCTCGTTTTTTTAATTGAATTGGTCTTGAAAAGTTGCAATAATTTATTATATAATAAGATTGAATTTAATAATGGAGGAATTTAATATTATGAAAACAAGAGGATTTGAGATAGCAAAAGGATATGAAGATAAAGATATTCATATTCCAGTTAGGAAAACAGCTCATTCTGCTGGATATGATGTAGAAGCTGCAGAAGATATTGTAATACCAATGTATAAACCAGGAATTAAACCAACACTAATTCCTACAGGATTAAAAGCTTATTGTCAGCCTGATGAATGTTATTTATTATTAAATAGAAGTAGTGGTCCAAAGAAAGGCTTTTTAATGGCAAACTCAGTTGGTTTAATTGATTCTGATTATTATGAAAATCCAGATAATGATGGACATTTCTTTTTTGCATATTTTAATTGTTCAGACCATGATATTGAAGTAAAAAAAGGTGATGTTATTGGACAAGTTGTATTTACAAAATATTTAGTTGTAGACAATGATAACGCTACAGGTAAAAGACTAGGCGGATTTGGTTCTACAGATAAATAGTGTAAAGCTTTGTGGAAAAATTTAGGGGGTTTTTCATTGACTTTTTCCATATTTTGTAGTATAATCTTTATGTAGTGATTTTTAAATACTACTTGGAAGGAGTGACGAAAATGTTTAATATAGGTGACAACGTTGTTTATCCATTACATGGTGCAGGAAGAATTGTAGCTATTGAAGAAAATGCTATGTTAGATGAAACACAAACTTATTACATAATCCAAATGCCAGGTGAAGTTAAAGTTATGGTTCCAATAAACAAGGCTGAAGCTATAGGATTAAGAAGTATCATTGACCAAGAAGGTGCTTTAAAAGTTATTAAAGTTTTAGAAGAAGAAAGTACTGAAATGTCAACAAATTGGAACAAAAGATATAGAGATAATATGGAAAAAATGAAAACAGGTAACATTTATGAAGTTGCTGATATTGTTAGAAATTTAAGCTTTAAGCAAAAGGATAAGGGGTTATCTACTGGAGAAAAGAAAATGTTATTAAATGCTAAACAAATTCTAGTAAGTGAATTAGTATTAGCTCAAGATAAAGATAAAAAAGAAGTTGAAGAAATGGTTGAAGGAAAAATTAATAAATCTTATGAAAATCATTTGACAATGATTGAAGAAGCTGAACCTTTAGCTGCTGGTAGTGAAAATACAAATATAATGAAGAAATTTATCCCTCAATCATAATTTTATAGAAATTTAAACAAAAGAAAGCAGATGAATGACATCTGCTTTGTTTTTGTATATAAAAAATACATAATTGTTATATGTTTGTAATATTTTGGTAATTTTTTAAGGGATTTACGTAATATATGTCGAATAATATATTGTGAAAGGTTTGATTAATTTTGAGTGGATATGATGATATTAAAGAAGAAGTGAAAGCTTCAAATGATATAGTTGATGTAGTATCTAACTATGTTAGACTGAAAAAATCAGGAAGAAATTATATGGGTTTATGTCCATTTCATTCTGAAAAAACACCATCATTTAATGTAAGACCAGATAATCAATTTTTTTATTGTTTTGGATGCCACGCAGGTGGTGATGTTTTTACTTTTATAAGTAAAATTGAAAATATGACATTTAATGAGAGCTTACAATTTTTAGCAGAAAGAGCGAACATTAAGTTACCTGAAAATAGAAATTTTGATGATCCTCAAACTAAATTAAAGGAGAAGATGTTTGCAATTTATGCAGATAGTACGCTCTTTTATCATGAAAGATTGTACAAACCTTTAGCCAAAATAGCTCAGGACTATGTTAGAAAAAGAAAATTAAATAGCGCAACATTGGAACAATTTAAAATTGGATATTCTGGAGAATCAGACGAATTATACAATTTCTTACGTAATAAACGGATATACAGACAAAGAGATTGAAATGACAGAGCTTTGTGTGAAAGGGAAAGATGGTAAATATTATGATTTTTTTAGAAGAAGATTAATGTTTCCAATTATGAATGTTTCAGGAAAAGTAATGGCTTTTGGTGCTAGAAAATTAGAAGATGACGGAAATCCTAAAAATCCAAAATATCTAAATTCAAGAGATAGTTTAATATTTAAAAAAAGAGAGAATTTATTTGCTTTAAATTTTGCAAAAAAAGAAGATATTAAATCTTTGATTTTAGTAGAAGGAAATATGGATGTTATATCTTTACATCTTAGAGGAATAAGAACTGCAGTTGCTTCTTTAGGAACTGCGTTTACGCTTGAGCAAGCAAAGCTTATTAGAAAATATACTGATAAAGTAATATTAAGTTATGATTCAGATAGTGCTGGTCAAAAAGCAATTCTTGCTGCAAATGAACTTTTAGAAAAAGCTCGGAATTGAAGCTAGAGTTTTGCAGATTGATGTTCCTGGTGTTAAAGACCCAGATGAATATGTTATAAAATATGGCGCTGGGCGATTTCAACTTTTGATGGAAAATGCTATTTCAATGGTTGAATATAAAGTAAAAATTTTAAAAAATGATTATAATTTAGATGTTGCTGGAGATAAGATTAGGTTTTTGAAAGAAGTTTCAAAATTAATTTCTAAAGTCGAAAGTAAGATTGACCGTGAAATTTATATTGATAAAATTTGTAAACAGTATGGAATTTCAAAAGAAGCTATTTTTGGAGAGATAAATAAACTTTTATATAAAACTAATAAAGATACTAATAAGTTGTTGTCAAGACCATTGCCAACGAAAGAAAAAAAAGAAATCGAAGATATTTCTAATGTTGAAATAGAACGAGAAAAAATGATTTTATATTTTTTGATTAAAAATTATGAAGAAATAGGAGAAAAAATTATCTCAAAAGTTAAAATAGAAGATTTTAAAGTCGAAAAATATAAAAATATTTACAATAAAATATTAGAACTTAAAAATAATGGTAATAATATTTATAGTAGTTTAACAAATATTGAGGACGAAGAATTTCAAGCTAGTCTTGGAGAAATTTTATTTTCAGAATATGAAATTAATTCAGTAGAAAAATTTACCGAAGATATAATTAATAATTATGAAAAAAATAAATTAAATTCTAGAAAAATAGAAATACTAAAATTATTAGGTAATGAAGATATTGATAAAGAGCAGATGTCTAGGCTTGAAAACGAATTGAATGATATTATAAAGGAATTGGCTAAAGTCAAGTAGGAGGGAATTTTTTTTAAAATGAAAGAAGAAAAGGTAGAAGAAGAGAAGATTAAAAAAACAAAAACTACTGCAAAAGCTAAAGAAGATAGTAAAAATAAAACAGAAAAAAAAGAAAGCAAATCTAAGGAAGCAAAAACTGAAACAAAAGTTGTAGAAAATAATGTAGAAAGCAAAAAAGAAGAGAAAAAGCAAACAAAAAAAGAGATAAAAGATGAAGAAACGTCTAAAGAAAATATAAAAGAAGAAGAATCAGAACAAGGTGTTAAGCCAGAAGAAAATAATGGAAAAACTAAGGTAATGGAAATACTAAAAAATGCCAAAAGTAAAGGAAACATTACTTATGGTGAACTTGCTACTGAACTTGGAGAAGTTGATCCAGAAGAGATAGATAAGGTTTTTGAAGCGTTTGAAGAATTAGGAATAAGTGTATTAAAAGATGATGATCTTTTAGAGCCAGATTTAGATGATTTAGAAGATGTTGAAGAAATTAAATTAGATGATTTAGAAACTTCTAATTTAGATGGAGTAAATGTTGATGATCCAGTTAGAATGTATTTAAGAGAGATTGGTAAAATCCCTTTACTTTCTTTTGAAGAAGAGTTAGAACTTGCAAAAAGAGTTCTAAATGGCGAAGAAGAAGCTAAACAAAAACTAGCTGAATCAAATTTAAGATTAGTTGTTAGTATTGCTAAAAAATATGTTGGAAGAGGAATGTTATTTTTAGACTTAATTCAAGAAGGAAATATGGGCTTGATAAAAGCTGTTGAAAAATTTGATTATACCAAAGGATATAAATTTAGTACTTATGCAACATGGTGGATTAGACAAGCTATTACTAGAGCTATTGCAGATCAAGCTAGAACTATAAGAATTCCAGTTCATATGGTAGAAACTATTAATAAATTGATTAGAACTTCTAGACATTTACTACAAATTTTAGGAAGAGAGCCTACTCCAGAGGAAATTGCTGAAGAAATGGAAATTCCAGTTGAAAAGGTAATGGAAATTCAAAAGATAGCTCAAGACCCTGTATCATTAGAAACACCTATTGGTGAAGAGGATGATAGTCATTTGGGAGATTTTATTCCTGATGATGAATCACCTGCGCCACATGACAGCGCAGCATATACTCTTTTGAAAGAGCAACTTGAAGAGGTTATGGGAACATTAACAGCTAGAGAAGCTAAAGTTTTGAAGTTAAGATTTGGGCTAGAAGATGGAAAAGCTAGAACTCTTGAAGAGGTTGGTAAAGAATTTCAAGTAACTCGTGAAAGAATTAGACAAATTGAAGCAAAAGCTTTAAGAAAATTAAGACATCCATCTAGATCTAAAAGATTAAAAGATTATATGACATAAAATTTATATAGAAGAGGTGATTGTTTTGGGATTAGGACAAGATGCAAAAAATTTAATTCTTGGAAATGATGGTTCTGATAAAGAACCTGTAGATTTTAAAACAGAATTGCAGAATGCTATAAAAGCTGGATTAATAACTAAGGCTGATGGAACATTACTTATTACTTCTAGAACAAATTGTGATAAATTAGCAGATTTAATTGCTAGAGCTGAAGAAAAAGAAGTAACTATTGCTAGTAAAGAATCTGAAAGAGAATTTAATTCTATTGAAGAGGAATTAGAATATAGAGAAGAAAAAGAAAAGAAAGAGAAAAAACGTAAACAGAAAGAACAAGAAAATTCTCTTGAACAGCAAATACAAAGTAGTCAAAATGCTACAAAAGCTAAAATTGAAGCCGAGAAAAATTTAGGTAAGCCTAAAGCAAGAGATAATAATTAAATAAAAAATGGGAAAAAGTGGTGTGACTCGTAAATGAAAATGTCTCAAATTTTTAATTTATTCGTAAATAAAAATGTCTTAACTTTATTTGTCTAAT
>CANQOG010000018.1 GCA_947625415.1 uncultured Clostridia bacterium | reverse complement strand
AATCTCAAAAATCAATAATCAAAGCAAGTTTAAGATTTTTATAAAGAGAAATCCTACTAAAAATTTATGCTATCATTAATTATTAATAAATTTGCTAAATTTTTATGAATTTGATATAATATATTATGTTGGTGCACTATTCTAGTGTATAAAGCTATTATGAGGGTAGGCCTAAAAATCTACATAAGAAGCATTGCCGCCTGAAGTTTCATGAGTTTTGCGCATTACGCCCAGTTTTGTGTGAGGTTATGGAGTAAAGAATTAAGGATAATGTATAATGGCATATATGTGAATCCTTTTTTCGTTGAAGACTTTAAACGGTTATACATCTTTAAAGTAAATTTTATACAGTTTATCTTGTATAATGCAATAGCTTTGCCTTGAGTGAGTATGGGGGATTTTGATTATTTAATGAAACTATGCTTGCAAAAGAGGATAATAATAACCTTTATACTCAAAGAAAATTTCTAGAGTGTTTATCTTGGAATTAAGGATGAAAAGTGGTAGGGATTAAGGTACGGACTTAAGTGGCGATTCGGCTCCTTTATTTATATTTAAAGGTATCTTTCTTAATTGGAAACAGCTATACAGTAATGTTATAGCGAAAGATAGAGAAATTCTGCTGGACCTAAAACGTAGAATTTACCTACTACTTTACCAACTTTGTTTATTTTAGGAGGAATTATATTGGCTAAAGATAAAGATTCAAAAGAGTCGCCGAAATCGAAAAAAAATAGTAATATAAGCTGGATTATAACAGCGTTTGTTTTAACTTTTATTTTGTCATTAGTATTTTCATTTATATCAAATTTTGCCATAAATGGATTAGACATTATACCTGCTATTTTAGTTTTGATTTTAGTTATTTTAATAGGTATAGTTTTTGATTTAATAGGTGTTGCTACTACTGTGGCAAAAGAAGAAGAATTTCATTCAATGGCTGCTAAAAAAATTCATGGTTCAAAAAAAGCTATAAAGTTAATTAGAAATTCACCAAAAGTTTCTAATTTTTGCGCAGATGTTGTTGGTGATATTTGCCGGAGTATTAAGTGGTTCATTAAGCGCTTTAATTACATTGAAATTAACAGAAAAATTTGGAGTAAATCAAAACTTTCAAATATTATTTAGTGCAATAGTTGCTGCTTTAACAGTAGGTGGAAAGGCAATAACAAAGGGAATTGCAAAAAAACATCCAACAGAAATTGTTTTCTTTGTATCAAAATTAATTAGTAGAAATTAAAAAATATATACATAAAAACTCTCCTCTTTAAAACAAGGGGAGAGTTTATTTATTGCTCAATTTTATTAAAATGTCCACAATATTCATTTCCTTTAAAAGGAATATTATTTTTTACATTTGATATAATTTGTTCTATTGCTTCTGGAGCTTCATCTAATATGCTTATTCTTAATGAACTTACATTATAATTAGAATAATCAAATGATGTTATTTTTGAATTAAAAATTTGAGTGAGGTTTAAAAAATTATCTGGAAGAATTCTAAATTCAAAATCTAATCTATCTTTTATATAAAATTTTTTATTTGAAAGACAAAGTTTATTACATTCTTTATAACATTTATTTGATTTTCCCAGTAAACAGTAATTCATTGTCATTAGAGGAATATTTCCATAAACTAATAATTCTAATGGAAGGCAAGAATTTTCTATAAGTTTAAAGGTATCTAAATCATTAAACTCTGGTGTTATAGATAAGCTATTAATTCCTAAATCTTTTAAAACTTTCATAGAATATTTGTTATATATATTTAAATTATAATTTCCGATTAAATCAAGATTATATTTTTTTAGTAAGTCAATTTGAGAAATAGAAGAAATTACAAATCCTTTTATATTAAAATCTCTTACTATATTGTCAAAATTTATATTTAAAGTATCTCTTATAATGTTTGGATTATAAACATATACATTAAGATTATTACATAAATTTTGAACTTGTATTTTATATTTAGTTATAACAAAATATTTTAATGGAATATACAAATTGTCTACTCCATCTAGAAAATCGCTATAGTTTATTTCTTCGTGAATTATATTTAATAATAAGGCTATATTTTTATAAGAATCGCTTTGAATAATTTTTTCACTTAAATTTGGCTCTTTATATTTTAAATTTTTAGATGTGATTTCTTTTTGAATAATAAAGTTTTCTAAATTTTCTAATGAAGCTCTTCGTAATTCATTTAATGTTTTGATACTAACAAAAAGATTATTATCTAAATTTACTTTTATGTTTTCAAATTCAAATGAAGTGTTACCAGTTTTTGAAATTTGAGAAATAACCATATTTTCAGTTATAGGCGTATTTATGGCTTTATCTGGAATTATATTTAAACTTGATAATATATGTTCATTATTAAAAATAATTTCTAAAGAAATATGTTGATTTTCTTTGATATTTACAATAGCTTTAAGTTTAAGCTTTTTAAAATTTTTATCTTCTTTAAAAGTAGGGGATATATCATCATTTAAAATTTTGCTTTGAAGTTTATATATTTTTTGACCTTGAGTAATATTTCCTTTTATTCTTCCAATAGTTACAATATCTCCGAGCTTTAGCGGTTCTTATATTAAGATTTCCTTTCATAAGTTCGGAAATAGTATAATTATCTGAATTAATGTTTACTTTATCACCGATTCCAAGAGAATGTTCAAGTTTTAAAGTTATATATCCTTTATTTGGCTTAAAGTTTTGAACTTTTCCTAAATAAAATCCAGTATTACTAGCAAGTTCTTTATATATAAGATTTTTATTTGGCAAAAGAGATAAATGACCATCTGAAAAGCCACCACGATTAAAACTTTGTTTTAATTCTTCTAAATATGTCATTGAAGTATTAGGATTTATTTCATTTTCTTTTTTGATTAAGAATTCTGAAATTTCTTTGTCAGATTTGTCTAAATTTTCATAAACTATGTCAATTAGGTTTCTGTAATATCTTGTCACAATTCCTACATATTCAGGATTTTTTAATCTTCCTTCAATTTTGAAACATTTTACACCAGCTTTTATTAATGAAGGAAGAAAAGAAGTTCCATTTAAGTCTCTAGGACTTAAAAGATATCCTTTATCTAATTCTTGATTAGTATCAGAAATTAGAGTATATGGAAGTCTACAAGGTCCAGCGCATAATCCTCTATTGCCAGAGCGTCCACCAATTATACTTGAGAATAAGCATTGTCCGGAATATGAGATACATAAGGCTCCATGAAGGAAAGTTTCAATTTCAACATTTGAATTTTTGCAAATATTTTCTATTTCTGAAATTGAAAGTTCACGAGATAAAACAACTCTTTTAACTCCTATTTTTTCTAATTGTTTAACACCAGCTAAATTATGAGTTGTCATTTGTGTACTAGCATGAATAGGAATTTCTGGATAATTTTGGACTAAATATTTTAATAGACCTAAATCTTGAATTATAATAGCATCTGCTCCTAAATTGTAACAGTCAATAGCTAATTTAGAAGCTTCTTTAAATTCATCATCTTTAATTAGAATATTTAGTGTGATATGTACTTTAACATTACGTAGTTTGCAATATTTAATGGCTTCTTGAAGAGTTGTCATATCAAAATTTTTGGCTCTAGCTCGAGCATTAAAATTACTTGCTCCTAAATATACGCTATCTGCGCCGTTTTGAACAGCAGATTTTAAACATTCAAAATCTCCTACAGGAGATAATAGTTCTGGCTTTTCCATTTATTGCTCCTTTACAATAATTTACCTTAAATATTATATTATAGATTTACATAAAATGCAATAGAAAATAAATTTGTTGACACTTAGAAAAATAATGATAAAATAAAAGATATTATAGATGAGAATTAAAATAATGATATATAAATTCTAAATTACAGAAAAAAGAGGTATATATGGGAATATCTGTTGAAGAATATAGAGAATTATTAAAAAAACAAAGTGGGAAGGTAAATAGAGGAAAGGCAGTTCATGACCCCAAACGCCAACTACAAGGGAAAATAAATCGTGAACGTGGAAAAGTTTTCGAGGAAACTGTTGATATGATTTGTAAAATATATGAACAGAAAGGCTTAGCTAGAATTGAAAAAACTCCTGAATCTATGAGAATTTTAAGATATTTAGATGAACGGAAAATTTGAAGCTGTTTTTGATAAAACTGCACAACCAGATTTTAAGGGTGTTATAAAAGGTGGAAGAACAGTTATGTTTGATGCTAAATTTACTACGTCTGATAGAATAACATACCAAGTTTTAAGTGATTATCAAAGAAAAGCTTTGCTAGAATATTGTAAGTTAGGTGCTATTGCATTTGTTTTAGTTGGTTTTTCGGATGGAAAAATTTATAAAATTGATATTAATGAATGGGCTAATATGAAACAAGTCTTTGGAAGATATCATATAAAACAAACAGAATTAGATGAATTAAGTGAAAAATCTCTTGTGGAACCTAAAAATGGAATTGCAGATTTTTTGAATTTACTTTAAAGTATAACGTTAATATTTTAAATTTGTTAGTAATTATGAAATTTTAAAAAAGGGCTTGAAAAAAAATAAATTTTGATATAAAATGTGTGTGGTCAATTTTGAGACCAATATTTTACAGATGTTTTATGATAGTGTAAAGTCTGTTTATTAAGGAGGAAAATATTATGGCAGTTAGAGTAGCTATAAATGGTTTTGGACGTATAGGACGTCTTGCTTTTAGACAAATGTTTGGAGCTCCAGGATATGAAATTGTTGCAATCAATGATTTAACTAGCCCAAAAATGCTTGCACATTTGTTAAAATATGATTCTGCACAAAAAAGATATGACAAGGCAGATACAGTATCTAGTGGAGAAGATTCAATTACTGTAGATGGAAAGACAATAAAAATTTATGCAGAGAAGGATGCTGCAAATCTTCCTTGGGGAGAAATTGGTGTTGATGTTGTATTAGAATGTACAGGTTTTTATACATCTAAAGAAAAAGCATTGGCTCATATTACAGCAGGGGCTAAAAAGGTAGTTATTTCTGCACCAGCAGGAAAAGATTTACCTACTATTGTTTATGGAGTAAATGAAGGAACATTAACTAAAGAAGATAATGTAATTTCAGCTGCTTCATGTACTACAAATTGTTTAGCACCTATGGCAAAAGCATTAAATGATTTTGCACCAATTCAATCAGGTATAATGACTACAGTTCATGCTTATACTGGTGATCAAATGGTTCTTGATGGACCACATAGAAAAGAAGATTTAAGAAGAGCTAGAGCTGCTGCAGTTAACATTGTTCCAAACTCAACAGGAGCTGCAAAAGCTATTGGATTAGTTATTCCAGAATTAAATGGAAAATTAATTGGTTCAGCTCAAAGAGTTCCAGTTCCAACAGGTTCAACAACAATTTTAGTTGCAACTGTAAAATCTTCTAAAGAAGTTACACCAGAAGCAATTAATGAATATATGAAATCAGTTTCTAATCAATCATTTGGTTATACTGATGAACCATTAGTATCTTCTGATATTATAGGAATTACTTATGGTTCATTGTTTGATAGTACTCAAACTATGGTTGCTAAAGTTTCTGATGATTTATATCAAGTACAAGTAGTTAGTTGGTATGATAATGAAAATTCATATACTAGCCAAATGGTTAGAACAATCAAATATTTTGCTGAATTATAAAAGCTGTTCAAATGTGAGCACTTATCTCGCGTTGTCAAACTATGTTCATTTTTCCATCAATGTGCTTTAATACACTTTAAGGAATAATAAACTTTTTTTCTAGCGATATAGGTACTCGCATCTGAACTAAAGTTTAATAGAATATGTAATATACGAAGGAGGTTGGTAGGTTCCAATCTCTTATTTTAAATATAAAATAAAAAAAGTTTTGGCTAAATTTAATTTTAGATAAAACAGAAAAGAGGAAATAATGAATAAGAAAACTGTAAAAGATATTGACATTAAAGGAAAAAAAGTATTGGTAAGATGTGATTTTAATGTTCCTTATGATGAAAACAGAAAAATTACTGATAACAGAAGGATTGTAGCAGCTTTACCTACAATTAAATATTTATTAGAAAATGGATGTAAAGTTATTCTTTGTTCACATTTAGGACGTCCAAAGGGAGAAGTTAAACCAGAGTTCTCTATGGATATAGTGGCTAAAGAGCTTACAAGATTATTAGGTCAAGAAGTAAAACTTAGTAAAGATGTTGTAGGACCAGATGCTATAGCTTTAGCTGAAAACTTAAATGCTGGAGAAGTAATGTTATTAGAAAATGTTAGATTTGAACCTGGAGAAGAAAAAAATGATGAAGAATTATCAAAGAAATTTGCTAGTTTAGCAGAAGTATTTGTTAATGATGCATTTGGAACAGCTCATAGAGCACATAGTTCAACAACAGGTGTTGCAAGTTATTTACCAGCAGTTTCAGGATTTTTAATTGAAAAAGAATTAAATTTCTTAGGAACAGCTCTAGAAAACCCTGAAAGACCATTTATGGCTATTTTAGGTGGTAGAAAAGTTTCTGATAAAATTGGTGTAATTGAAGCTTTATTAGAAAAAGTTGATGTTTTAATGATTGGTGGAGCTATGGCTTATACTTTCTTTAAATCAATGGGATATAATGTTGGAAATTCAGTTTGTGAATTAGATAAATTAGATTTAGCCAAAGAATTAATGGAAAAAGCTAAAGCTAAAGGTGTTAAATTTATGTTACCAGTTGATACAAGAATTGGTAAAGAATTTAAAGAAGATACAGAAAGTAAAACTGTAAAATATACAGAAATTCCTGATGAATGGGAAGGTTTTGATATAGGAGAAGAAACAATTAAATTATATTGTGAAGAATTAAAGTCTGCTAAAACTGTTGTATGGAATGGACCACTTGGATTATTTGAATTTGACCAATTTGCAATTGGAACAAATTCAATCGCTAAAGCTTTAGCTGATGTAGATGCTGTTAAAATTATTGGTGGTGGAGATTCTGCTGCAGCTGTTGAAAAAGCAGGTTTAGCTGAAAAATTCACTCACATCTCAACAGGTGGCGGAGCTTCACTAGAATTTTTGGAAGGAAAGAAGTTACCAGGAATAGAAGCACTTCAAGATAGATAAAAATTTAAGCGGAGCGTGGGACTTTTTGCAAAGCAAAAATGTCACTCTGGAGCAAGCTTAGAGTTTCTTGAAGGAAAGAAATTACCAGGTATAGAAGCTTTACAAAACAAATAGCATTTTGACAAGAATGATTATATCGCAAGGCGCGCGAAAACAATATTTCCGAGGCGTACAAAGGTACGTCGCAGGAAAATTGTTTGAGTAGCAACGACGCGAGATAATTATTATTGTTAAAATGAATATAGGAGGAAGTATGACACCACATAATGAGGCTAATTTAGATGATATTGCTAAAAATGTATTAATGCCAGGTGACCCTAAAAGAGCAGAATTAATTGCTAAAAATTATTTAACAGATGCAAAGCTTGTCAATGACGTTAGAGGAATTAAAGCATTTACAGGTTTTTATAAAGATAAAAGAATAACTGTTATGGCAAGTGGAATGGGAATGCCATCTATGGGAATATATTCTTATGAATTATTTAAGAATTATGATGTTGATAATATTATTAGAATAGGTTCTTGTGGTAGTTATTCTGATGATTTACATCTATTAGATATTATTTTAATAGATAAATCATATACAGAAGGAAATTACGCTTTAACGCTTAATAATGAAGATACTCATATTATTGCAGCATCAAATTTTATAAATGACAAAATTGAAGAAACTGCAAAAAGTATAAATTGCAAATATAAAAAAGGAACTGTTTTGTGTAGTGAAGTATTTGATGCATATATGACAGATTCATCTAAATTAATGAAAAGAGTTCCAAAAGATATAGAACTTATTGGTTCTGAAATGGAAGCTTTTGCGCTTTTCTATAATGCTAAATTATTAGGGAAAAATGCAGCTTGTTTGCTTACTGTTGCTGATGACCATTGCCATGGAGGAGTGGTTACTGCTGAAGAAAGAGAAAATAGTTTAAATACTATGATAGAGCTTGCTTTAGACACAGTATTAAAGCTATAAAAGGAGAATATATGATTTATAAAAGAGTATTCTTAATTGTGTTAGATAGTGTTGGAATTGGTGAGCAACCTGATAGTTATAAATTTGGTGATGAAGGAAGTAATACAATTCGTGCTATTTCTAAAAGCAAATATTTTGATATAAATGCTATGAGAAGATTAGGTGTTTTTAATATTGATGAAATTCGGTTTTGAAACACCTTTTCAAAATCCAATAGGTGCTTATGGAAAATGTCAAGAAGTATCAATGGGAAAAGATACAACTACTGGTCATTGGGAAATGGCAGGTCACATTTCTAGACAAGCCTTTCCTACGTACCCTAATGGGTTTCCAGATGAAATTATAGAAGAATTTAAAAGAAGAACTGGACGTGGAGTTTTAGTAAATAAGCCATATTCAGGAACTGAAGTTATAAAAGATTATGGTGAAGAACATTTAAAAACAGGTGATTTAATAGTTTATACATCAGCAGATTCTGTATTTCAAATAGCTGCTCATGAAGAAAAAGTACCATTAGAAGAGCTTTATGAATATTGTAGAATAGCACGTAGTATTTTAACAGGAAAAAATGCTGTTGGAAGAGTTATTGCAAGACCATTTCTAGGTGATTCTAAAGGCAATTTTTATAGAACTAAAAATAGACATGATTTTTCATTAGTTCCACCAGAAACTATGTTAAATAATCTTGAAAGTAATGGTTATGATGTAATTGCTGTTGGGAAGATAAAAGATATTTTTGCAGGTTCTGGAATTACTGAGAGTTACCATACAAGAGATAATACTGAAGGTATGGATAAAACAATGGAATTAGTAGATAAAGATTTTACTGGTTTATGTTTTGTAAATTTAGTTGATTTTGATATGATTTATGGACATAGAAATGATGTTGATGGATATGCGAAGGCATATACTGATTTTGACAAATGGTTAGAAGAATTTTTGCCAAAACTTCGTGAAAATGATGTCTTAATGATTACAGCTGACCATGGTTGTGATCCATCTACACCTAGTACAGACCATTCTAGAGAATATGTTCCTATTCTTATATATGGTAAAAATGTAAATCCTGTTAATCTCGGAATTCGTGAAACATATAGTGATATTGCCAAAACAATTGATGATATGTTTGGAGTTTTTTCAGATAAAATTGAAGGAAAAAGCTTTTTAAATGAGATTAAAAAATAGGAGAAAATTTGTCTTATGAGAATGTATGATATTATCGAGAAAAAGCGTGATGGCGGTGAACTTTCTTATGAAGAAATGGAATTTTGGGTTAATGGATATGTAAAAGGTGAAATTCCAGATTATCAAGTTTCAAGTTTACTTATGGCAATTTATTTTAGAGGGCTTAATGATGAAGAACTAAAAAATCTTACTTTAATAATGGCAAATTCTGGAGAAATGATAGATTTGTCTGAAATTGAAGGGGTTAAAGTTGACAAACATTCTACTCGGAGGAGTTGGAGATAAGACAACTTTGATAGTTGCTCCAATAGTAGCAAGTCTTCGGATGTAAGGTTGCGAAAATGAGTGGAAAAGGACTTGGACATACAGGACGGAACAGCAGATAAATTAGAATCTATTGAGGGATATAAAATTAATATTCCAAAAGAAGATTTTATAAAACAAGTAAATAAAATAGGAATAAGTCTTATTTCTCAAAGCGGAAATTTAACTCCAGCAGACAAAAAAATATATGCTTTAAGAGATGTGACTGCTACTGTTGAAAGTATACCATTAATTGCTTCAAGTATAATGAGCAAGAAACTTGCTAGTCGGAGCAGATGCTATTGTTTTAGATGTAAAGCTTCGGAAGTGGTGCTTTTATGAAAACATTAGAAGATGCTAAAAAATTATCTGAAAAAATGGTAAGTATTGGAAAGCTTAATAATAAAAATACAATGGCAATTATAACTAATATGGATATTCCATTAGGATATAATGTTGGAAATTCTTTGGAAGTGATTGAATCAATTGATGTATTAAATGGAAATGGTTCAAAAGATTTAACTGAAGTTTCAGTAGAACTTGCAAGTTCAATGGTTATGTTGTCAAAAAATATTTCTATAGAAGAGGCTAAATCTCAAGTTTTAGATGTTATAAATAATGGAAAAGCATTTGAAAAATTTAAAGAACTTGTTAAGGCTCAAGGTGGAAATGTTTCTTGGATAGAAGATACTTCAAGATTTCCTAGAGCAAAGTTTCAAATTGAAGTTAAATCTCTAAAGTCTGGATTTATAAAATCTATGGATACAGAGAATATTGGAAAAGTAGCTTGTAAATTAGGGGCTGGAAGAGAAACAAAAGAAGATATTATTGATTATAGTGCTGGTATTAAAGTTTTGAAGAAAACTTCTGATTTTGTAAATGAAGGAGAAGTTTTAGCTATTCTTTATACAAATAAAGAGGATAAAATTCAAAATGCTATAAATGATTACTTAAATAGTTTAGAATTTTCAAAAGAAAAGCTAGAGAAACCAAAGCTTATATATGAAATAATTAAATAGGAGGATTTTATTAATGAGAAGAAAAGTAATTGCAGGAAACTGGAAAATGAATATGCTTCCAAATGAGGCTATTGAATATATTGAGGCTTTTGCACCTCTTGTTAAAGATTCAAAAGCTGAAGTAATTTTATGTGTTCCATATACAGACTTATTTTATTGCTTAATGAATGCTCAAGGAACAAATATCAAAATTGGAGCTCAAAATATGCACTTTGAAGAAAAAGGAGCATATACTGGAGAAGTTTCAGGAAAAATGCTAAAATCAATTGGTGTAGAGTATGTAATTATTGGACATAGTGAAAGAAGAGAATATTTTAATGAAACAGATGAATCTGTAAATAAGAAAATCAAAGCTGCTTTTGAAAATGAATTAAAGCCTATAGTTTGTGTAGGAGAAAAACTTGAAGAAAGAGAAGCAGGTCACGCTGAAGAAGTTGTTACTAAACAAGTTAAATTAGATTTAGAGGGCTTGACAAAAGAACAAGTTAAAAATACAATTATTGCATACGAACCAATTTGGGCTATTGGAACTGGAAAGACTGCTACAAGTGAAGATGCTAACAATATGATAAAAACTATTAGAAAACAAATTGAAGAGCTTTTTGGAAATGATGTATCAAATGAAGTTATAATTCAATATGGTGGAAGTGTTAAATCTTCTAATGCTAAAGAGCTATTTACAACATCTGATATTGATGGCGGATTAGTTGGTGGTGCAAGTCTAAAACCAGATGAATTTAGCAAAATTGTTAACTATAATGATTAAGAAGAAGGTATATTTAATGGATAATAAAAAAGTTACAATGTTAATGATTCTAGATGGATATGGAATCAATGAAAAAGTAGAGGGAAATGCTGTAAAGCTTTCAAAAACTCCTAATTTAGATAAGATTTTTAGTGAATATCCAAATACTATAGTTCATACTAGTGGAACGGCTGTTGGACTTCCTGAAGGACAAATGGGTAATAGTGAAGTTGGTCATACAAATATTGGTGCAGGTAGAATTGTTTATCAAGACTTGCAAAAAATAAATAAATCAATTGAAGATGGTGATTTCTTTAGTATTCCTGAATTTGTAAAGGCTGTTGAAAATTGTAAAAAGCATAATTCAAAATTACATTTGATAGGTTTAGTTTCAGATGGTGGAGTTCATAGTCATAATAGACATTTATATGGGCTTTTAGAAATGGCTAAAAGAAAAGATTTTGAAGATGTTTATGTACATTGTTTTATGGATGGAAGAGATACTCCACCATCTTCAGGTGAAGGATACATAGCTGATTTAGAGAAGAAAATGGCTGAAAAAGGTGTTGGAAAAATTGCTACAGTTAGTGGAAGATTTTATGCAATGGATAGAGATAAGAGATGGAACAGAGTTGAGCTTGCTTATAATGCCTTAGTAAAAGGAGAAGGAGAAAAAGCTCTTAGCGCTGCTCAAGCTATGGAGGAATCTTATCAAAGGGAAGAATTTGATGAATTTGTAAAGCCAACTGTTATTACTGATGTAAATGGTGAACCTATAGCAAAAATAGGTGAAAACGATTCTGTAATATTCTTTAATTTTAGACCAGATAGAGCTAGAGAAATTACTAGAGCTCTTGTTGATTCTGATTTTGATGGATTTCCAAGAGAAAAATTCTTTAAAACTTATTTTGTATGTATGACACCTTATGATGAAACAATGCCAAATGTAAAAGTTGCTTTCAAAAAAGAAGAACTTAAAAATACTTTTGGAGAATATATTTCAAAATTAGGAAAGACTCAATTAAGAATTGCTGAAACCGAAAAATATGCTCATGTTACATTTTTCTTTAATGGTGGAAAAGAAGAACAATATGAAGGTGAACATAGAATTTTAGTTCCATCACCAAAAGTTGAAACTTATGATATGAAACCAGAAATGAGCGCTGAAGAGGTAACTGATAAAGTTGTAGAGGCAATAGATTCTAGAAAATATGATAGTATAATTTTGAACTATGCTAATCCAGATATGGTTGGACATACTGGAAATTTAGAAGCTGTTATTAAAGCCTTAGAGTTTTTGGATATATGTATAGGAAGAGTTAAAGAAGCAATTGATAGAAATGAAGGAGTATTATTAATTGTAGCTGATCATGGAAATTGTGAGCAGATGATAGATTACAAAACTGGTGAACCACATACAGCTCATACAACAAATCCAGTTCCACTTGTAATCGTTGGAAAACAAACAAGAAAATTAAAAGAAGGTTGTTTAGCTGATTTAGCACCTACAATGCTTGAATTAATAGGAGAAAATAAACCAGAAGAAATGACAGGTAATAGTTTACTTGTATAATTGTTATTATTTACCTAGGAGGAAATGAGGAAAATGGTAGGATTTCAAGGAGAAGAAGAATTTTATATGCAAATTCAAGACCATCTATTTGAGATGATACCTGAAAGTTGGAAAACTGTTTTCCTTCACACTTCTTTTATTGATATACCAAAACAAATTCCAAAAGGAGAATTTTTTGTATATTATATTCCAAAAGGAATTTTAAAAAGAAAGCCAGTAAATTGTTATGAAATTCCAAGCCTTTTTGATATTGATGAAGAGGACTATTCTAGGGTTATAATGAGCTTATACAATGTTATAAAACTTCTTCGTGATAGTTATAAAAAGTTTAGAAAAATAAAATTCACATCTATTGATATAATATGCTCAAACAAGAATTTTCTTGTTAAATATGGTTTTGAAAATTTGTTAAATTCTGAACATTCTCCTGAAGAGAGACATTTAATTTGGAGATATGAAAACTTACAGATAGATTTAGACTCTTTAAATAGAAATGACAGAAAATTTTTGGAAGATTATATTCAGGAGTCAAGAGTAAGTCTTCCAAAAAAGCAAGAAATTGTTGAAACAGAGATTTATGAACGTCCGGCGAAGGCGACTGTTGATTATGAAAGTAGTTTGACATTAGATGAAATTTTGGCTAGAGATAAAGAACAAAGACGTTTAGAAGAAAAGAGAAGAAAAAAAGAAGAAAAACGTAAAAGAAAGAAACAATTAGACATTTTAGAACGAGATGATACTGAAATGATTATAAAAAATGAAATCTTAAGAAACAGAGATATAAAATAAAAATCCTTTAATATAGAGGATTTTTTATTTTTTTATCATAAAACTATTGACAAATAGAATAAAATGTTGTAAAGTATAATAGCATTACAAAATACGAGGTGAAATTTGAATGGAAGATAGTGTTAAATTCAGTGTTTTACTTGAGTTGTATGGTAAGCTTTTAACAGAAAAACAATATGAATTATTAGATTATTATTATAATCAAGATATTGGACTTTCAGAGATTGCTGAAAATCTTGGAATTACAAGACAAGCTGTTAGAGATAATTTAAAAAAAGGTGAAAATAATTTAAATGATTTTGAAACAAAACTTCACCTATTACAAAAACGAAACGAAATTTTAAAAATTTGCGAACAAATCAAAAATTCAGAATTAAAGAAAAAATTACAGAATATTTTATAAAATATACAGAGTTTTCTCGAAAATTTTTATTTAGCAAGGCGTGCGAAAAAAAATATTTCTGAGGCGTACAGTTGGTATGTCACAGGAAAAATGTTTGAGCAACAACGAAGATAAATGAAATTTTCGTGTAAACGACAGGAGGAAGCAATGGCGTTTGAAGGTTTAGCTGATAGACTACAAGCGATAACTCGTAAATTAACAGGAAAAGCTAGAATTAGTGAATCAGATTTAAAAGAAGTTTTAAGGGAAGTTAAACTTGCTCTTTTAGAGGCTGATGTTAATTATAAAATTGTAAAAGATTTTACAAAAACGATAGAAGAAAAAGCTCTTGGTCAAGATGTTTTAAAATCATTAACACCTGGTCAACAAGTTGTTAAAATTGTTAGAGATGAGCTTACAAGTTTACTTGGAGGAACAGAAAGTAAAATTAATTTTACTCCGAATCCACCAACAGTAATAATGTTAGTTGGTTTACAAGGTTCTGGTAAGACGACAACTGCTGGAAAACTTGCTAATAGAATAAGAAAACAAGGTAAGAAACCATTATTAGTTGCTTGTGATGTTTACAGACCTGCTGCTATTAAACAATTACAAGTTGTCGGAAAACAATTAGATATACCTGTTTATGCAAATGAAACTTCAAAAGATGTAAATTTAATTGCAAGGCAAGCAATGAATGTAGCAATGTCAAAATTAAATGATGTTGTAATTATAGATACTGCTGGACGTTTACAAATCGATGAAGTTCTTATGAATGAGCTTAAAGATTTAAAGAAAAATGTAAAGCCACATGAAATATTACTTGTTGTTGATGCAATGACAGGTCAAGATGCAGTTAATATTGCTGATACATTTAATCAAGAACTAGGAATTGATGGAGTTGTTTTAACAAAGCTTGATGGTGATACAAGAGGTGGAGCTGCGCTATCTGTTAAAACAATAACTGGAAAGCCAATAAAATATATTGGTGTTGGTGAGAAATTAAGTGATTTTGAAGAATTTTATCCAGATAGAATGGCATCAAGAATTTTAGGAATGGGTGATATTCTTACAATGATTGATAAAGCTGAAGAAAACTTTGATATGGAGCAAGCGGCAGCTTTAGAAAAAAGATTAAGAAAAAATAAATTTGATTTAGACGATTATTTAATGCAATTAAGGCAAATGAAAAAAATGGGTTCTTTTTCTTCAATTATTAAAATGATTCCTGGAATTGGAAGTAAGCTTAAAGATATAAAAATTGATGATAAAGAATTTATAAGAATTGAAGCAATGATATGCTCAATGACAAAAGAAGAAAGAAGAAATCCAAATATTTTAAATCGGAAGTAGAAGATTAAGAATTGCAAATGGAAGTGGGACATCTGTTCAAGAATTAAATAAATTTATGAAATCATTTGAGATGACACGGTAAAATGATGAAAGAGATGAACTCTTCTCCTAAAAAGATGAGGGAAGTTATGAAAAAGCTAAACTTAAAAGATAGTGATTTTGATGGTTTAGAGTAATGTATATTAAGAATTAAATTTTAAGCAAATTTAATTTTAAATATAGATAAATAAATTTGGAGGTGAATTTGATGGTAAAGATTAGATTACAAAGACAAGGAAAGAAAAAAGCTCCTTTCTATCACGTAGTAGTTGCTGATTCTAGAAGCCCAAGAGATGGAAAAATTATTGAGAAAATTGGAACTTATAATCCAATGACAGAACCAGCTACAATTAATCTTAACAAAGAAAAAGTAGAAGCTTGGATTAAAAATGGTGCAAAACCTACTGATTCAGTAAAAATGTTAATTGAAAAAAGTGCAAAATAATTTAGAGGAGGCTATTTTTAAATGAAAGAAGTACTAGAAACAATTATTAAAAATTTGGTAGATAATCCAGATGAAGTTGTTATTGAAGAAACTACAAATGCCAAATCTATTACTTGCTATGAGGTAAAAGTTGCCAAAGCTGATATGGGAAAAGTAATTGGAAAACAAGGCAGAATGGCTAAAGCTATTAGAAGTGTTATTAAAGCAATTTCTGCACATGAACACCAAAAAGTTACTATAGAATTTTTAGATTAGGATTTTTAAAATATGGATAATAAAGATGTTTTAGAAATTGGTCAAATCGTAAATACTAGAGGTCTAAGGGGTGAAGTTAAAGTAAATTCATTTTCAGAAGATCCTGAAAGATTTGAGAAATTATCTTCTATTTTAGTTAAAGAAAAAGGTGAATATAAAGAATATGAAATACAAAAAGTAGGATATTCTAAAAATCAAATAATTCTTAAACTAAAAGGAATTGACCATATTGATTATGCAGAGAAGTTAAGAGGATTATATGTTTATATTCTTCGTTCAGAACTTGAAAATTTACCAGAAGGAAAATATTATATTGCTGATTTAATTGGCCTAGAAGTTTATATAGAAGATACTGGAAAGCTTTTAGGAACTGTTGATGATGTATTTAATACTAAAAGTAATTCTGTATATGTTGTAAAAATGGAGAATGGTGAACTTAAATATTTACCAGGAATTCCAGATGTAATCAAAAAAGTTGATTTAGATAATAAAAAAATTATAGTAACATTAATTCCAGGACTTTAAAATGAAATTTGATGTATTAACACTTTTTCCAGAAATGTTTGTTCCAATAGAAGAAAGTATTATTGGAAGAGCAACGAAATCTAATATTTTAGAAATTAATTTAGTAAACATTAGAGATTTTTCAGAAGATAAACATGGCCATGTAGATGATACACCTTATGGTGGTGGAGCTGGAATGTTAATAAAGCCAGATGTAGTTTACAGAGCTTATAATTCAATAGAAAAATCGAAAAATTCAAAAGTAATTTATTTATCTCCACAAGGTAAGAAATTAGACCAGAAAAAAGTGGAGGAGTTATCAAAAGAAGAACAATTGATTTTATTATGTGGACATTATGAAGGAATTGATCAGAGAGTTATTGATAAAATAAATCCTGAAGAAATTTCAATAGGTGATTATGTTTTAACTGGTGGAGAGATACCAGCAATGGTTTTAATAGACAGTGTTTCAAGATATGTAAAACGGAGTTTTAAGTAATGAGTCAACAGAAAATGAATCATTTACAAATGGACTTTTAGAGTATTCGCAATATACAAAGCCAGAAATGTTTGAAGGAATGAAAGTTCCAGAAGTTTTGACTTCACGGACATCATAAAAATATTGATATCTGGAGAAGGCAAAGTTCTTTAGAGAATACATATAATAAAAGACCAGAATTGTTAAAAGAAGTTAAGTTGTCAGAAGAAGACAAGATATTTTTAGAAAAAATTAAAAAATCAAAATAATAAAAAAATTTTTTAAAGCAAGTAGTATTGCTACAAAGCTATCAAAAATTTTTTAGAAAGGAAGTTTTAAGAAAATGGATATTATGAAATCAATCGAACATGAACAATTAAAAAGTAAAATTCCTGATTTAAAAGTTGGTAATACTGTAAGAGTTCATGTTAGAATTAAAGAAGGAAACAAAGAAAGAATCCAAGTTTTCGAAGGAATTATTATTAAAAAACAAGGTGGCGGTGTAAACGCTACATTTACAGTAAGAAGAATTTCTTATGGTGTAGGAGTTGAAAAAACATTTTTAGTACACTCACCATTATTAGAAAAAGTTGAAGTTGTTAGAGTAGGTAAAGTAAGAAGAGCAAAATTATATTACTTAAGAGATAGAGTTGGAAAAGCTGCTAAGACTAAAGAGAAAATTGGTGCTAGAGTTGAAAATTCAGAAATTACTTTAAAAGAAGAAGTTGTACCAGGTGAAACTGAAGTTGCTGAAAATGCTGAAACAACAACTGAAATTGCTCAAAATGTTGAAGAGAAAAAAGAAGAAGTTAAAGAGGAAGTTGTAGAAAATACTACTGAACCAGAAACTACTTCTGAAGTAAAAGGCGAAGAAAATAAAGCTGAATAATAAAATTTAATTTTCCTCCAGAATATTTCTGGGGGTATATTTTTTATAAAATATCTACACAAATAAAATTTAATATGATATACTATAAATGAATTTTTAGGTTGAATAAAAGGAGAAGGGTAAATGGATAACAAAACAAAAGTAAAAGTTGCAGTTGTTATAGGAATAGTAATATTAGCTATTATTTTCATATTTATGGTTATTTTTGTAAAAGGGAATAGAAATGCTGAAATAGATACTATTCCAACCAAAAAACCTGGAGCCTATGTACGTCCTGGAGAAAATACTGCTAATAAAGCTTCAAATAATTCTACACAAAATACTTCAAAAAATAATTCAGGAGAAAAAGTTAGTTTAGACGAAATTGAAAGTTTAGGAATTAAAGAAAACTGCTTGGTAAAAATAGATTCTTCTTTGAAATCAACCACTATAAAAGAATTAGGAGATGAGTATATTAGTTTTTGCTATGGAGATAGTAAAGCTTATATTGCTAATAAAAATGGTGATAATTCATGTTCAATTTTAGAAATTGATTTATTAAAAAGTGATTATCCATCAAAAGAGGTTTTTTCAACAGATGAATATGGAACTATAGATGATTTAGATTATTATGGTGGTAAATTATATTTTGTAACTGAAAATAGGCAAATTATCGAATATAGTATAGAAGAGAACTTTATGAGGGCTTTAACAAATGAAGATGAAGCTAGTCATTTTATAATTGATAAGGAAAAAAATCTTTTATATGCTTCATATAGACCAAATGGCGAAAATTGTGGAATATATGTATTAAATTTTACTGAAAATACATTTGATCAAATTGCTAATTTAGAAGATTTAACAGGAGAACTTGTTTTAAATGAAAATGCTTTAGTTATAGATGCTTATGGAGAATTATATATTTATAATTTTGAATTAAATGAAGTTTTTGATATAGGTGGCTCTTTTGGAAAAACTAGTTTACAAGTTGTATTTTATGAAAATAATTTATTATATACAGATGGTAGTAAAATAGATATTAAAGATAGCAATGGAAATTCTTCTCAAGATAATTGGTATGATTTAGGGGATAATTCTATTTCATCTATTTCAATGATTACTACTAATAAACTTCAAATTGCTAGAAGAAATGAAGATGGAGTTATAACCAAGAGTATTATAATAGATTTAACAAATGGAAGCGCCACAGAGAATAAAAGTGAAGTTTATTCTGAATTAGTTATAATAAAGTAGAAAAGGATTTTTAAATGAAGAAAATAATAACAAATTCTCGGAGAAGAAACAGTTGAATTAGCAATGAAAATTGCTGAAAAATTTAAAAAAAGTGATATAGTAATTTTATCGGGAGATTTGGGTTCTGGTAAAACAAAATTTGTAGAAGGAATTTTAAAATATTTTGGAAAAGAAAATGAAATTTCAAGTCCAACTTTTACAATTGTAAATGAATATAACACAGAAAAACTAAATATATATCATTTTGATGTTTATAGATTAGAAGATGAAGATGAATTTTATGCAATTGGTGGGGATGAATATTTTGATAAAGGAGTTTGCCTTATTGAATGGGGAGAAAAGATTTTAAATGCATTACCAAACAATTATAAAAGAATATATTTTTCAAGAAACTTAACAGATGAAAATAGAAGAGTACTTGAGTTTGAAAATTTTGAAGATTTTAATATATAAAGGGTGAATTAAATGAAAGTTTTAGCAATAGATACAACATCTGAAGTTTGTGGAGTTGCAATATTAGATAATGAAAATTTAATAGTAGAAAATTCTTTAACAAATGGACTTACACATTCTGAAAATTTGATGCCATTAGTGAAAGAAGCTTTGGAAAAATCTAGGTTAACTATAAAAGATATTAATTTAGTTGCTTGTTGCACAGGTCCTGGTTCATTTACTGGAATAAGAATTGGAGTCGCAAGTTGTAAAGCTCTTTGCGAGGTTTGTAATTTAAAAATAGCTGAGGTTACCTCTTTGGAGAGTTTAGCAAAAAATATTGAAAATTTTTGTGAAACAAAAGTGACTTTAATTGATGCTAGAAATAATCAATGTTATATGGGAATTTTTGATAATGAGATTAATTTAAAAGAAGAGTATATAGCTGATGATATAAATATTTTAATTGAAAAGATTAGTAAATATTCTGATATAACATTTATTGGAAATGGAGCAGTACTTCATAAAGATTTGATTTTATCGAAAATATCTAATGCAAAATTTGAAAATAATAATTTACAAAATGCTTATTCTTGCGGACTTATAGGATTAAAAAAATATAAATTAAATGAACTTGTAACTCCAGATGAACTTTTGCCAAATTATTTAAGAAAATCACAAGCGGAAAGATTAAAAAAATGAAAATTTTAGAAATGAGCTTAAAAGATGTAGATGAAATTCGGAAATATCTTACAAAATGAATTTGATAATTTTTGGAATACTAATATTTTGAAGCAAGAAATTTTAAATGAGAATTGTAGATATATTATTGCAAAATCAGATGAAGATGAAATTCTTGGTTTTGCTGGAATTTTAATAAATGTAGATGTTGTTGAAATAATGAATATTGTTGTTAAAAAAAGTCATAGAAAAAAAGGAATTGGATGTAAACTTTTAGAAGAATTAATAAAACTTTCAAAACAGACCGATTTAAATGTTTTAGATTTGGAAGTAAATAGTAAAAATGAGCCTGCGATAAACTTATATAAAAAACTGGGATTTCAAGAGATACGGAGTTAGAAAGAAGTATTATAATAATATAGATGATGCGATTTTAATGCAAAAAATTTTGTGAAAATATGTGAAAACATGTTGAAATTTTTTTATGTTTAGTATACAATTCATTTGTAAAACTTTGTTAATTATACATATAGATAAAATATAGAAAAACACGGAGGATAAAACTTAATGAGAAAGAGTAATGAGCTTGCGCCTAAAGATTTAAAAGACGTTTGTAATCCTAATCAATTTAAATTTGAAACAACAAAAGAAATAGAAGATACTACAAACCTTATTTTTGGGCAATCAAGGGCAATTAAGGCTTTAAACTTTGGTCTAGATATTGATATACATGGATATAATATTTATGTTGAAGGAACAACTGGAATTGGCAAGACAGTTTATACAAAAAGAACTTTAGATGCTAGGGCCTGTAAAGAAAAAGCTCCTTCTGACTGGTGTTATATTTATAATTTTGATAATCCTAATGAGCCGTTAGCTGTAAGTTTTCCAGCTGGGCAAGGAAAAGTTTTTCAAAATACTATGGAAAATTTTGTAAAAGATATTAGAAGAGATATTAAGAAAACTTTTAATAATGAGGATTTTGAAAAAGAGAAAAAGGCTATAAAACAAGAATATGATGCAAAGAGGGAAAATCTATTAGAACAATTAAATAAAAGAACTATGGTTCAAGGCTATAAAGTTCAAGCTACTGCAAATGGTGTTTATATGATGCCAGTGTTGGATGGAAAACCTTTAGAGGAAGATGAGTTTGAAGCCTTAGATGAAAGTGTAAAAAGAGATTTTGAAGAGCGTTCAAGTTTAGTTCAAGATCAAGTATTAGAAGCTTTAGCTGCAATAAAAGGTTTAGAGCGTGAGGCTGATAAAAAAATAGAAGAATGGCAAGCAAGTATAGCGCATCTTACTATTGATGTTCATATAAATTCAATAAAAGCTAATTATAAAAGAAACAAGAAAATATCAACATATTTAGATAATATAAAAAGTGATATATTAAGAAATATTTCATTATTTTTAGCTCCAGAGCCAGATAATAAAATGCCAACTCCTCCAAATCAAAAACCAGAAGCTACTGCGCCATGGTTAAATTATAGAGTAAATTTATTTATTGATAATAGTAAATCAGAAGGCGCCCCAGTTATTATGGATAATAACTATTTATATAATAATATATTTGGTGGTATTGAATATGAAAATCAATATGGAGCTATTAGAACTGATTTTACTATGTTAAAACCAGGATTATTGCATCAAGCAAATGGTGGATATATTGTTTTCCAAGCAAGAGATTTGATGGCAAATCAAGCTTGTTATGAAGGTTTAAAAAGAGCTTTAAGAAATGGGCAAATTGGAATTGATACAATTGTAGATAATCATCAAACAATGATACTTGCTTCTTTAAGGCCAGAACCAATTCCACTAGACTTAAAAGTTGTATTGATTGGAAGTTCAGACATCTATCATACACTTCTTGATTGTGATCCTGACTTTAAAAAATTATTTAAAATAAAAGTTGAGTTTGAGGATGATGCTCCAAAAAATTCTCAAAATATTGGAAAGTTAGCTAATTTTATTAGAAATTATTGTATACAAGAAGAACTAATGGATCTTGATAAAGAAGCTGTTGCGTGTGTTGTTGAATTTGCTTCAAAAATGGCTGGAGATAAAGAAAAAATTTCAACACATTTTAATTCAATTAATGAGGTAATTCGGAGAAGCTGCTACTTGGGCTAAACTTGCTAAATCTAAAATAGTAACAAAAGAGTTTGTTGAAAAAGCTTTAAATGAAAGAATTGAGAGAATTAAGAAATATGATGAAAAATATTTAGAAATGGTTGAAGAAGAAACATTACTTATTGATACAGAAGGATTTCGAGTTGGTCAGATAAATGGACTAACTGTAATTTCAATAGGAGATTATTCTTTTGGTAAACCAGCTAAAGTTACAGCAAACACATATATGGGTTCAAAGGGAGTTGTCAATATTGAAAGAGAAGTTGATATGTCAGGTTCTTCACATTCAAAAGGCGTTATGATTTTGTCTGGATATTTAGGTCAATTGTTTGCTCAAGAATTTCCAATTTCATTAACTGCTAGTGTATGCTTTGAACAGTTATATGGCGGAGTTGATGGAGATAGTGCTTCAAGTACAGAATTATATGCAATCCTATCAAGTTTGTCAGAAATTCCAATTAATCAATCAATTGCAGTTACTGGCTCTGTAAACCAAAAAGGTGAGATTCAACCAATAGGTGGAGTTAATGAAAAAATAGAAGGATTTTATCAGATTTGTAAATTAAGAGGATTTAATCGGTGAACATGGTGTAATTATTCCAATTCAAAATGTTAGAAATTTACATTTGTCTGATGAAGTTATTGAAAGCGTTAGAAAAGGAAAATTCCATATCTATGCGATTTCAACAATTGAAGAAGGAATTGAAATTTTGACTGGAGTTCCAGCAGGAGTTAAAAATAAAAATGGAAAATTCCCAATGGGAACGATAAACTATTTAGCTGAAGAAAAATTGAGAAGGTATTATGAGATTGCTTGTAATAAAGGCAAATAAATTTATTTTCGAAGGTATATGTATTTTCATATACCTTTTTGTATCAATTTAGAAACAATAGTAATATACCAATATTAAGGTGGGATAATTTTTAATGAAAAAATTTGAAAAATTTAGAATGGATGAGAACAATTCCAAATGGAAAAATTCAATTTCTCGCGAAAAACCATTATATGCCCCAAAATTTGGAACTGATACAATGAGAAGCGAATTTGATAGAGATTATACTAGAATTATAAATTGTAATGCTTACAAAAGATTAAAAGGAAAAACACAAGTGTTTTTTGCACCTGATAATGATCATATTTGTACTAGATTAGAACATGTAAATCTTGTAGAATCAATAAGTTATACAATAGCAAATGCTTTAGGTCTAAATGTAGAGCTTACTAAAGCAATAAGTGTTGGTCATGATATAGGTCATACTCCTTTTGGCCATCAAGGTGAGAAAATTTTAAATGATATTGTTGTAAGAGAAGGTTTAGAAAAATTTTGGCATGGTAAAAATGGCTTAAATTTTATTGATAATTTTGAACTTTTAAAAGATTATGAAGGGAAGAAAAGAAATTTAAGCTTAACATATGCTGTAAGAGATGGAATAATTGGTCATTGTGGAGGATTTGATTCAAATGGATTAAAACCACGTGAAGAGTTTATAGATTTGGAAAAAGAATTTACTTTGCCAGCAGAATATATGCCATATACTTGGGAAGCTTGTGTTGTAAAACTTGCTGATAATATTTCTTATATTGGTAGAGATATTGATGATGCTTTAACTCAAGGAATTTTAAAAGAAAAAGACATTGAAAAATTAGATGAATTATTTGATGAAATTAAAAATATAAATACAACAAATATTATAAATTATTTGGTGGTTGACCTTTGCAATAATAGTAATCCAAAGGAAGGGCTAAAATTTTCTAAAAATGCTTTAAATACAATGAACCAGCTTATAGAATTTAATAATCGCAATATTTATAAACATGAAATTTTAAAACCAATGGTTAGATATTGTACATTATTTATGAATGAGTTATTTACTATATTAAAAAATGCTTATGATGGTGAAAAAACAATTAGAAATTTAAAAAAGATGAAAAAGTTTTACCCAGAATTAATTGATGAATTTATTGGATGGCTTTCAAACTTTACTAATATTTCTGAACGAGATAATGAAAAATATACTAATAAAATTGTTTTTGATATTACAAAAGAAAAGGAATATTCAAAAGCTATTATTACATATTTATCTGGTATGACTGATAAATATATTGTTAAAATGTATAATTCACTTATATCAATATTGTAGAAAGGAAGAAAATGAAAAAACCAGTAATAGGAATTGTCGGAAGAGAAAGTATATTAAAAGAAGAAGTAAAACCGATATTTTTAGTTGGCGATATGTATAGAAGAGCTGTTATAAAAGCGCGGTGGAATACCTCTTTTAATTTTACCAACTCAAGATTTCGAATATTCATATTATGATTTAGAAACAGATAGAGAATTAACAGTTGAAGAAAAAGAGAATTTAACCAAGATAATTAAAATGTGTGATGGAATTATTATACCTGGTGGATGTAAAATATATTGCTATGATAAGTTTATTGCAAATTATGCAATAGATAATGATATTCCAGTTTTAGGAATTTGTCTTGGAATGCAAATATTAGGCGCTATTGATAGTGAAGAACAGGTTGTTGAAAAAATTGCTGGAGAACTAAAACATAAATCTACTGAAAAATTTTCTCATAGAGTAAAAATTAAAAAAGATAGCATATTATATAATATAGTAGGTAGCGAAAATTTTTTAGTTAATAGTAGACATAGATGTAGTATTACAAAAACAAATAAATTTGATATAGTTGGTTATTCTGATGATGGAATAATAGAAGCTATTGAAAGAAAAGACAAAAGGTTCGCTATAGGTGTTCAATGGCATCCAGAACTTATCTTTGAAGACAGTGTTGAGTCTCAAAAAATTTTTGAAAAATTCATAAAATCTTGTATATAAATTATTTAAAAAATTTTTTTGAAAAAATTTAAAAAAGTCGTTGACAAATGAATTACCTCGTAGTATAATAAATCTCGTTCCGAGCAAACTTGGAACAAGAACAAAATAATTTTTGATTTAGAAAATAAATTCAAAAATTTATTTCAAATTTAGAGCGAGCAGTACAAGGAAAACGACTGAGTGACCGACGAGACAGTACATAGGTACGGCGAGAAGAAATGAAGGAAGTTTGACACAGTAATGCAAAGTTATAAATTTGAAAGAAAGTACTTTGAAAAATAAACAATAAATAAGTTATATCCTTTGAAAATAATTCAAAAAAGAATTATAATTTTAACCAAAAAAGTTGTTAAAATAATTAAGAGCTTTAAGAACAAACAAATTTTAAATTAACTTGATGAGAGTTAATTTGAATTAGAAGCGAGCAGTACAAGGCGCACGAAGTGAGAAAGGCAAGGGCGCATACGAGTGTATGTAACCGCGTTTCGAACGAGAGCAACGAAGTAATGCGAAGCTTATAATTTAAATTTGAGAGTTTGATCCTGGCTCAGGATAAACGCTGGCGGCGCACATAAGACATGCAAGTCGAACGGACAATTATTGATTCTTCACGATTTGGTAATTGTTAGTGGCGGACTGGTGAGTAACGCGTGAGCAACCTACCTAAAAGAGAGGAATAACAGGGAGAAATCTTTGCTAATACCGCATGAACTAGGAATACTGCATGGTAAGACTAGGAAAGGAGAAATCCGCTAATAGATGGGCTCGCGTCCGATTAGCTAGTTGGTGAGATAACAGCTCACCAAGGCAACGATCGGTAGCCGGACTGAGAGGTTGAACGGCCACATTGGGACTGAGATACGGCCCAGACTCCTACGGGAGGCAGCAGTCGGGAATATTGCGCAATGGAGGAAACTCTGACGCAGTGACGCCGCGTATAGGAAGAAGGTTTTCGGATTGTAAACTATTGTCAATAGGGAAGAGAAAGGACGGTACCTAAAGAGGAAGCCCCGGCTAACTATGTGCCAGCAGCCGCGGTAATACATAGGGGGCGAGCGTTATCCGGAATTATTGGGTGTAAAGGGTGCGTAGACGGGAGATTAAGTTGGTAGTGAAATACCTAGGCTCAACTTGGGAATTGCTACCAAGACTGGTTATCTTGAGTACTGGAGAGGAAAGTGGAATTTCTAGTGTAGCGGTGAAATGCGTAGATATTAGGAGGAACACCAGTGGCGAAGGCGACTTTCTGGACAGAAACTGACGTTGAGGCACGAAAGTGTGGGGAGCAAACAGGATTAGATACCCT
>CANQOG010000017.1 GCA_947625415.1 uncultured Clostridia bacterium | reverse complement strand
AAACTCCAGGAACAGGTAGTGAAACAAAACCAGGTGAAGAAGAACAAACTCCAGGAGCAGGTAGTGAAACAAAACCAGATGAAGAAGAGCAAACTCCAGGAACAGGTAGTGAAACAAAACCAGGTGAAGAGGAGCAAACTCCAGGAACAAGTGATGAAACAAATTCAGATAAAGAAGAACAAACTCCAGGAACGAGTGGTGAAACAAACTCAGGTAAAGAAGAACAAAAACCAGGAACGAGTGGTGGAACAAATTCAGGTAAAGAAGAGCAAAAGCCAAGTAATGAAAATCCACAAAAATCTGAAGATGATAATAGTAAAAATGATGAAAATACTACAAAATCACCAGAAGATGAAAATTCAAATACTGGTAATACAGTAAATAATCAAAAATCAAGTAGTAAAAATACTACAGTTACATCAGGCGATAATCAAAAACCAAGTAGTGGAAGTACATTAACTACAGGTGATAACAAAGCTCAAGGAAAATTACCAAAAGCTGGTAAAAAAGCAATTTTAATTACAGCAATCTCACTTGCAGTAGTTTGGTCATTAATATCTTATATTAGATATGAAAATCTTGGTAAAAGAAGTCATAGAAGACCTAAATAATAAAACGAAAAATAGCTAGAAAATTTCTAGCTATTTTTTTTGGCTTGTAATAAAATTTTTTTAAATTAATAAACTTGATATTAGAAAAAGTTTAGGAGTTTGAAAATGATAGTTGAAATTGTATTTTCTAAAAATGGAAAAAGTCTTAAAGAATGTTTATTAAATATTTTAAAACAAAAAGAAAATAGAGGGAAAATAAATGACAGGTAGAAAGTCAAAATATTATGCAAATAAAGTTCAGAATAAAATATGGTCATGTGCATTGTATATAAGGCTTTCACAAGAAGATAATGATATTTCAGAGGAAGACAAGCTTGAAAGTAATAGTATTACGAGTCAAAAAATTTTGCTTAATGAATATGTAAATGAATATAGTGATTTATCAGTTTTCGATACATATATAGATGATGGATTTACAGGAACAGATTTTAATAGACCAGGATTTCAAAGATTATTAGAAGATATGAGAAATAATTACATAAATTGCATCATTGTTAAAGATTTATCAAGACTTGGTAGAAATTATATAGAAGTTCGGAAATTATATTGAACAGGTATTTCCAATTTTTAATATAAGATTTATAGCTGTTAATGATAGTATTGATAGCTTTAAAAATCCGTCAAGTGCAAATACTATTTTAATTCCTTTTAAAAATTTAATTAATGATGAATATGCAAGAGATACATCAACGAAAATAAAATCTAGTTTAAATAGTAAGAAAAAGAAGGGAGAATTTATAGGTGCTTTTTGTCCTTATGGATATTTAAAAGATGGAAATAATAAACATCAGCTTATAATTGATGAAAAAGCAGCAGAGATTGTAAGGAAAATTTTTGACTGGAATGTAAATTATGGAATGGGAAAGATTGCAATTTGTAAAAAACTAAATGATATGGGAATTTTAAATCCGACAGGATATAAAAAACTTGAACTTAAGCAAAATTATAATAATTCAGGAATTAAAAATAATTCATATTTATGGACTCCTTCAACTATTAGAAATATATTGAATAATGAAATTTATATAGGAAATACTGTTCAAGGAAAAAGAAGAGTTAAAAGTTATAAAATACATAAGCTAGAAAATGTTCCACAGGAAGAGTGGATAAAAGTGGAAAACACTCATCTTAAAATTATAGAAAAAGAGATTTTTGAAAAAGCTAGAAAAATAAGTCAGAATGATACAAGAGTTCAAAATAGCGGAATTTTAAGTATTTGGGCTGGACTTTTAAGATGTGGAGACTGTGGATTTGCAATGCATAAAAAAACTTGCAAAAATAAAATTGGAAAAATTTATGAGTATTATATTTGTGGAACATATAAGAAAAAATCTAAGGTTAAATGTACAAGACATAACTTAAAAGTTGAGGAATTAGAACAGGCTATTTTACAAACTATTCAAGAGCAAATTAAAAGTTTAGTTAATGTTTCTGAAATAATAAGAGAATTTGAAGAAAAAGATAATAATAATTTGCAAAATGAAAGTATACGAAGCTTTAAAAGTGAAAAAAGACAAGAGATAGAAAAGCTTGGTAATCTTAAAAGATTTTTATATGAAGATTGGAAAAATGGAGATTTAACTAGAAATGAGTATTTAGAATATAAACAAAAATATGATGAAAATATAGAAAAATTAGAAATTGCTATTAGAAATATTGATGAACAAAGTAATAAAGAAAAAGAAATTAATTTTAATAATTATAAATTTATTAAAGAATTTGAAGAAAATAAAAATATTTTTAAGCTTGATAGGGAGATTCTATTAGAGCTAATTGAGTATATAGAAGTGTTTGAAAATAATAAGATAAGAATTCATTTTAAATTTACAAAATAATTTATTGACATTAAAATAGATATCATATATTATTGTATCAGAAATATAGTAAAAACTGTATTGAAGAAAGGATAAAAATATATGAAAAGATGGAGAAAAGCTATATTTTGCTTATTAGCTATTATAGCAATTATAATTGTTGTAGCTGTGGCAATGAAAAACAGTAAAAAGGAAGAAAGTTCATTAAAAATTGCTTCTGCTCAAGATTTAACAAGATTGGTAGAAGAAGTTTATGAAAAGAAAGAAAAGCCATTACCTTCAATAGAAACTACAGAAATTGATGTTTCTGATGAGTCAATGGTTAATTCAATGACTGGTTTAGAAAATGGAGATAATCTTGAATATCTTGTTGTATCAGAGCCAATGATATCTTCTCAAGCTTATTCATTTGTTGTAGCAAAAGTAAAATCTGGAGTAAATGCTGATAATATTGCTAAAAAAATGGTGGATGGAATAAATCCTAGAAAATGGATATGCGTATCTGCTGAAAAAGTTTCTGCTACAAGTAGTGGAGACGTTGTTTGTTTAGTTATGACAGACAAAGAAACTACAGATAAAATTATGGAAGGCTTTAAAGAAGTAGCTGGAACAGTTGGAAAAGTTTATTCTGAAGATGTTGAAGATATTCCTATTTCAAATGATATGCCAGGATTTGATATGAATAGTTTAGATGTTCCAAGTGTTGATACTGATACAGAAATTTCAAATGAAACTGAAGTAAATAATGAAATTTCTAATGATAATGAAAATTCAACTAATACAGAAGTGTCTAATGAAGTATCTAATGAAATATCTAACGAAATTTCTAACAAAGTAGAAGAATAAAAAATTAAATTTAAATCGTCGTCATTTTTGTCGGCGATTTATTAATATAAAGAAGGGGAAAAAATGATATTTTCAAGTATAACATTTTTATTTTTCTTTTTACCAATAGTTTTATTAATTTATTATATTGCTCCTAAAAAGTTTAAAAACATTGTGCTTTTAATTGCTTCATTTGTTTTTTATTTTTGTGGGGAACCAGTTTATGTGTTTTTAATGGCTTTTTCGATAATCTCTACATATATTTTTGGGTTATTAATAGATAAATATAAAGAACATTCAAAGTTTTTTTTAACACTTTCAATATTAGTAAGTGTTGGAATATTAGTTTACTTTAAATATACTAATTTTATTATAGAAAATATTAATTTATGGCTTAAAAATAAAATAGATTTCATATATGTAGTTTTACCAATAGGAATTTCATTTTATACTTTTCAAATGATTAGTTATAGTATAGATGTTTATAGAGGACAAGCTAAAGTTCAAAAAAATATTTTAAAGCTTGCAATGTATATTTCGCTTTTCCCACAGTTAATTGCAGGTCCAATAGTTAGATATACAACTATTGAAAATCAATTAGAAAATCGAACACATACAATAGAAAAGTTTTCACATGGTATAAGAAGGTTTATAATTGGACTTGGTAAGAAAGTTTTAATTGCAAATGTTGTAGGAGAACTTGCTAGTAAATTTTTAACAAGTACAGATGTGAGTGTGTTATTTTACTGGTTATATGGAATATCAATAACTTTACAAATTTATTTTGATTTTTCAGGATATTCTGATATGGCAATTGGACTTGGAAAAATGTTTGGATTTGAATTTTTAGAGAATTTTAATTATCCATACATTGCTACAAGTGTTACAGACTTTTGGAGAAGATGGCATATTTCACTTAGTAGTTGGTTTAGAGATTATATTTATATTCCACTTCGGTCGGAAACAGAGTAAGTAAAATAAAATGGATTAGAAATATTTTGGTTGTATGGATATTAACTGGTTTGTGGCATGGCGCATCTTGGAACTTTGTTATATGGGGCTTATATTTTGGAGTTATATTATTAGTTGAAAAATTATTTTTAAGCAAGGTTTTAGAAAAATTACCGAATTTTTTAAAAAGAGCTTATTTGTTAATAATTGTAATAATTAGTTTTATAATATTTAATGGTGAAGGAGTAAACCAAATTTTAACTAATATTAGTGGATTAATTGGAATAGGAGAAGTTCCGCTTACTTCGCTTGAAAGTTTATATTATTTAAAAAGCTATTTACTTATTTTAATTATAGGAATAATAGGAGCTACTCCAATAATGAAGAAAATTGCTGAAAGTAAGAAGATACATAAATTAATAAATGTTTTAGAGCCTATATTTTTAATATTAATTTTATTAATCTCAACAAGTTATATTGTTGATGGTTCATTTAATCCATTTTTATACTTTAGGTTTTAGGAGGAAGAAGAAATGGACGACAGAATTAAAGATGCCACAGTTACTGTAGTTTTTGTAATAATATTGATTTTTGTATTTGTTATAAATATTATAGTAAAAGATAAAGAGATTTCTAATTCAGAAAGAAGAAAACTTGCTTTATTTCCTAAAATCAACAAGGAAAATATAACAGATGGAAACTTATCAGAAGATTTTGAAAAATATTTTTCTGACCAATTTGTTGGAAGAGACAGATTTAGAAGTCTAAAATCATTTATTAGTTTAAATATTTTTAGGCAAAAAGATAATAATGCTCTTTTTGTAAAAGATAATTCTATTTACAAAATGGAATATAAATTAAATGAAAAAAACCTTCAAAAATCAGCGAGTAAAATAGAAGAAGTTTATAACAAATATTTAAAAGATATGAATGTATATTATGGAATAATTCCAGATAAAAACTATTATTTGACAGATGACCATTTGAAATTGAATTATGAAAAAGTAGAAGAAGTAATGAAAAAATATTTGAAAGACTTAAAATATATTGAAATATCTGATTATCTTGATTTAAGTGATTATTATAGAACAGATTTACACTGGAAACAAGAGAATTTAAGCAAAGTTGTAAATCGTTTGCAAACTGAACTACAATTAGAAAATTTTAATTTGCAAGAATATGAGCAAAAAGATTGGGGAGATTTTTATGGAGCTTATTATGGGCAATTAGGTATGAATATAGAGCCTGATAAAATCTATGCTTTAACAAATGAAGAAATTGAAAATTGCATCACATATAATTTTGAATCTCAAAAAAAGGGAAGAGTTTATCAAGAAAAAGGAACATCAGATAGATATGATATTTATTTATCTGGAGCAGTACCAATAATTAGAATTGATAATTTAAATTCTAAATCAAATAAAGAATTGATATTATTTAGAGATTCATTTGGTAGTAGCTTAGCGCCACTTCTTATCAATAATTATAAGACAATTACTCTAGTTGATATAAGATATATTTCAAGTAAAATTTTGGAACAATATATTGACTTTACAAATCAAGATGTGTTATTTTTATATAGTACATTAATACTTAATCAAAATGTATTAAAATAATTTATTTTTGGTATAAATACGACTATGTGTCAGCCTAGTTTTAGATAGAAAGGGGAAAGTTATGAAAATAACAGATACTATAAAATATATAGGTGTAAATGATAAAACTCTTGATTTGTTTGAAAGTCAATATGTAATTCCAAATGGTGTATCATATAATTCTTATGTAATTTTAGATGAAAAAACAGTTATAATGGATACAGTTGATAAAAGAGCAGTTTTGGAGTGGGAGAAAAATTTGAGTGAGGCTTTAGGTGATAAAGAGCCTGAATATCTTCTCGTTTCACATTTAGAACCAGACCATTCAGCTGGAATAAAAGTAATTATAGAAAAATATCCTAATATAAAAGTTATTTTAAGTAGTCGAGCTGCAAATATGCTTCCACAATTTATAGATAATAATATAGAAGATAAACTTGTTATTGTGAAAGAAGGAGATGTAATTGATTTAGGTTCTCATAAACTAAATTTTGTTATGGCTCCAATGGTTCACTGGCCAGAAGTAATGTTTACTTATGAATCTACTGAAAAGGTTTTATTTTCTGCTGATGGTTTTGGAAAATTTGGAAGTTTAGATACTGATGAGGATTGGGCTTGTGAAGCTAGAAGATATTATTTCAATATTGTTGGAAAATATGGAGCTCAAGTTCAAGCAATTCTAAAGAAAGCAAGTAATTTAGATATAAAAATTATTTGTCCTTTACATGGACCAATATTAACAGAAAATATAGAATATTATATTAATAAATATGATATTTGGAGTAGCTATAAACCTGAAGATGAAGGAATTTTAATAGCATATAATTCAATTCATGGAAATACGGAAAAAGCTGTTGAAAAATTAGAAGAGCTTTTAAAAGAAGAAACTTCTCAAAAAATAGTTGTAAGCGATTTAGCTAGAGAAGATATGGCAGAAGTAATTGAAGATGCTTTTAGATATGATAAAATGATAATTGCTACACCAACTTATGATGCTGGTTTATTTCCAACGACAGAAAAGTTTTTAAATCATTTAAAACATAAAAATTTTCAAAATAGAAAAGTTGCTATAATTGAAAATGGTTCATGGGCTCCAATGTCAGGAAAATTTGTAAAAGAGGAATTATGCCAAATGAAAGATATTACAATAGTAGATCCAATGATTACAATAAAAACTAGAATGACAAAAGAGAATATTGAGCAAATGAAGGAATTAATTAAAAATTTAATATAGGAGGAACAAAAAATGAACAAATATGAATGTACAGTATGCGGACATATTTATGATGAAGAAGTAGAGGGTGTAAAATTTGAAGATCTTCCAGAAGATTGGGTATGCCCACTATGTGGAGTTGGAAAAGATATGTTCAAAAAAGTTGAAGAGTAAAATGCAAAAGAGTTGAAATATTTTTCAACTCTTTTTTTGCCTTAAAATTACCCAAGGAGGTGGTGTGGCAGCCCCTATAGCGGGTCAAATTTTAGGCGAAGTTTTACCATATTTAGAAGTATATAAAGCAGAAGAGGAAGAAAGTAAGACTGTTAAGGTTCCAAATTGTATAGGGCTAACTGTTGAAGAGGCTAAAAAAGTTTTAGAAGGTTTTGAAATTGAAATTCAATCAGAAACTTATTCGAAAGAAGATGTAATAACAAAACAAATTCCAGATGGTGGAATTGAGACAAAAGAAAACGGAAAAGTTTTACTTTATTTAAATTAAGATATTAAAATAAAAAATCTTTAAATAATATAGACAGTTTTTTTATTTTAATATATAATAACTTTGAAAAAATATTTCGTTTGGAGGAATCTATAATGCAATTAAATAAGATTTTAAAAGGTATTGAAAACTACAAATCTAAAGGTGACATCGAAATTGATATTTCGTCAATTACAGATAATTCAAAAGATGTAACACCTGGAAGTTTATTTGTAGCAGTAAAAGGTTATGATTTTGATGGTCATGACTTTGTTAATGAAGCAATTTCCAATGGAGCAATAGCTCTTATTTTAGATATGAATGCTGATTTGAAAAAAATAAAAATTCCTGATGGAATAACAGCCATTATTGTTCAAGATTCTAGAATTGCTTTAGCAGTTATAGCTTGCAATTTCTATGGAAATTCATCAAAAAAATTTACATTAATTGGTGTAACTGGAACAAAAGGAAAAACAACAACTGTTTATATGATTAAAGCAATTTTAGAAAAGGCTGGAAAAAAAGTTGGAATGATAGGAACAATTGAAAATTTTATAGGAGATAAATCTTTAGGAGAAAGTAATCGAACAACGCCTGGAAGTATTGAACTTCAAAAAATGTTTTATGAGATGGCTAAAGAAAAATGTGATGTTGTTGTAATGGAGGTTTCATCTCAAAGTTTAAAATTAAATAGAGTTTTAGGTTCATATTTTGATATAGGAGTTTTTACTAATTTTAGTGGAGACCATATAAGTGAAAAAGAACATAGCGATATGGACGATTATTTTAAATCAAAAGAAAAATTATTTGCAATGTGTTCAAAAGGTTTTGTTAATGCAGATGATTTTAAAACTTGGATATTAGAAAAAGATTCACCAAAATGTACTTTTAAATCTTACGGAATTGATAATACTTGTGATTTGTTGGCAAAAGATGTTACAATTACTAATACTAGTGTTGATTATAAAATTAAAATTAGCTCAAAAAATGAAAGAATTAGAGTTAATATTCCTGGTAGATTTAGTGTTTATAATAGCTTAGCTGCAATTAGTGTTGCAGAAGAGCTAGGAGTTGATATTGAAACAATTAAAGAAGCTTTATTGGATGTTAAAGTTCCTGGAAGAAGTGAACTTGTTACTACTAATGAAGACTTCCCAATTATGATAGATTATGCTCATACAGTAGATAGCTTATCAAATATTTTAAAAGCGGTTAAAACATATACAAGAGGAAAAGTAATTTGTGTATTTGGCTGTGGAGGCGATAGAGATAGAGAAAAAAGACCTTTAATGGGTGAAGTTGCTGGAAAAATCGCTGATTATACCATTGTAACTACTGATAATCCTAGAACAGAAAAGCCAGAAGCTATTATAAAAGAAATTGAGGCTGGAATTTCTAAAACAAAAGGAAAATATGAAATTGTAGTTGATAGAAAAGAAGCAATAAAAACTGCTATTACAATGATGAATAAAAAGGATATGGTTGTAATTTGTGGAAAAGGACATGAAAAATATCAAGAGATAAATAAAGAAAAAATACCATTTGATGAAAAAGAGATAATAAAAGAAATATTAGAAGAGACAAAAAAATAAAATCTTTTAAGGGTGGAAGTTTATGTTATTTAAAAACAACATTTTAAGTTTTTTATTAATATTATTATTAACATTTATATTTACTGTTATTATAGGAAAATTTATAATTCCTATTTTGAAAAAACTAAAAGTTGGGCAAAGTGAAAGACTAGATGGGCCAAGAAGCCATTTAAAAAAGCAAGGAACTCCTACAATGGGAGGAATTATGATGATTATCTCAATAACTGTTTTTGTAGCTATTGAGAGTATTATAAATCAAAAAATAAGAATGGAAATATTACCAATAGCTTTAGCTTCAATAGGTTTTGGATTAATTGGCTTTATAGATGATTATAAAAAAGTAGTTTTAAAAAATACAGATGGTTTAAGTCCGAAATTAAAGCTATTAGGTCAACTTGTAATATCAAGTGTATTTTTAATATATTTATTAAATTATTCTAATTTAGGAACTGATATAAAAGTTCCATTTACAGATATTGTTTGGAGCTTGCCAAAGTGGATATATGTAGTTTTAATGGTTCTAGTAATGCTTGGAACTACAAATGCTATAAATTTGACTGATGGTGTTGATGGATTAGCTGGAAGTGTTACAGCGATAATTGTAGGAAGTTTATCAGTTATATCATATAAGTGTAATTTAATAGGTGTTGCAACGTTTGGAATAATTGTAGTTGGAACAATTTGTGGATTTTTAATTTACAATTTCCATAAAGCAAAAGTAATGATGGGAGATACAGGTTCACTTTTGCTAGGTGGAGTTGTATCTAGTATGGCAATTATGATGAAAAATCCACTATTATTGCTTATTGTAGCTATTATTCCAATAGTTGAAACATTATCTGTTATATTGCAAGTTTTATCAGGATTTTTTAGAGGAAAATTATTGTTTAAAATGGCGCCACTTCATCATCATTTTGAGTTATCTGGATGGAGGGAAAATAGAGTAGTTGGAGTGTTTTCAGCTATTACACTGGTAGCCTCAATTATAGGAATTTTAGCTTGCTAGAAGCTTTTGCCAAATTAAGAAAGGAATGAAAAAATGGCAAAAAAGAAAAAGGATAGTAAGAAGGGAATAGGATTTTTTACAAAAGGTGCAAATGATTATATTATTTGGATTGTTGTTATAATTCTTTTAGCCTTAGGGCTAATTATGGTTTTATCAGCAAGTAGTGCTACATCTCTTGCAGAATCTGGTGATAGTTATAGATATTTTAGAAAACAACTTATTGCCGCTTCTGTTGGGCTTGTCGGAATGATAGTCCTTTCTAGAATAGATTATAATATATATAAAAGATTTGCTTTACCTATATATATTGCTATTGTAGGACTGTTGTTTGCTGTTAAATTTGTTGGTATGTCGTCACGGACGGAGCCAAAAGATGGATAAACATTATGGGATTTAACTTTCAGCCATCAGAGGTTGCAAAGCTTGGATTAATTATATTTTTTGCAATTTACTTGTCAAAAGTTAAAGAAGATGGAAAAATTAAAAGTATTATGCATGGAGTAATTATTCCATTAGTTTTATTATTGCCGATAATAGTGGCTGTATATATTTTCCAAAATCATTTTAGTGCTACATTTATTATTTGTGGTGTAACATTAATTCAAATGCTTGTTGCTGGTATTAGGATAAGTCATTTATTTTTATTAGGAATATGTGCTCTTCCAGTTTTAGGAATATATGTTAATAGTAAAAGTAGTGGTGATGGTTCTTTTAGAATGACAAGAATTCAAACTTGGCTTAATCCATGGAATGATATTACAGGTGATGGTTGGCAAATTATACAAAGTTTATATGCAATAGGTTCTGGGGGATTATTTGGTGCAGGTTTAGGTCAAAGCAAACAAAAATATCTATATTTACCAGAACCACAAAATGATTTTATTTTTGCAGTTTTAGCTGAGGAACTAGGATATACTGGTTGTTTAGCTGTGATTATATTATTTATAGTTTTTGTTTGGAGAGGAATTTTAATTGCTATGAATGCTAGAGATACTTTCGGAAGCTTGTTAGCAATAGGAATTGTATCTTTAATAGGCTTACAAGCAATTATAAATATTGCGGTTGTTACAAATACAATGCCAGTAACTGGAATGGAATTGCCATTCTTTAGTTATGGTGGAACTGCAATAATTGTAAATTTATGTGCTGTTGGAATTTTATTAAATATTTCGAGAAGTTCAAAATTAAAATAATTGAAAGGGAAGATTTATGAAGGTTGTTATTTCAGCTGCGGGAACTGGCGGACATATAAATCCAGCTCTTGCAATAGCAAACAAAATAAAGAAAGAAGAGCCTAATTCTGAAATTGTTTTTATTGGTACAAATAGAGGTCTTGAAAATGATTTAGTTCCACGAGCTCGGTTATAGCTTAAAAACTATTGAAGCTTATGGATTTCAAAAAGAAATTTCTATTGAAAATTTTAGAAATTTAATAAAAACTTTTAAAAGTACGAGAGTTGTAAAAGACTTTTTTGAAGAATTTAAGCCTGATTTAGTTATAGGTACTGGTGGATATATTTGTGTTCCTGTTTTTAAAGTTGCAATTAAGATGAAAATACCAACAATTTTACATGAAAGTAATAGTTATCCTGGAAGAAGTGTAAAAATGTTTGCAAAAAAAGTTTCAAGAGTTTTAGTTGGATTTAATGAAACAAGAAAAAATTTAGATTTTGAAGAAAATGTTATTGTAACAGGAACACCAACAAAGGTTAAGAAAATAAATGTTACATATACCGAAAAATCTAGAATTTTAAATAATATGGGAATTGATGTAAATTCTCCAGTTGTTTTAGTGTTTGGAGGGAGTCAAGGAGCTAAAAAGATTAATGATTCAGTTTTTGAACTTGTCAAAAATGGTTTAAATAAGAAATATCAGATAATTTGGGCTACTGGTCCAAAACAATTTGATATTATAAAAAAAGATTTTGAAGAGAAAAAAATTAATATAAATAATTTAAAAAATACAAAAATTTTACCATATATATATAATATGGATGAAATGCTTAATATTTGTGATTTAGTAATATGTAGAAGCGGAGCAATGACTGTTACAGAAATTGCTATTGTTGGGAAACCAGCAATATTTATTCCGCTTCCTAGTAAAATGGCAAATCGACAAGAAGATAATGCTTTAGTATTGAAGAAAATAGGAGCAGCAGAAATTATTTTAAATGATGAGGTAAATTATCAAAATTTAAGTGATACTATTAATAAATTGATTGAAAATAAAGTTTTATTAACTGAAATGGGTAGAAATGCTGGAAATTTAGCAGTAAATGATGTCGAAGAAAAAATATATGAAGAAATAAAAAAGGTTTGTAGAAAATAATTACTTGATTTTTTTGAAAATATAGTTTACAATATATTAGCTTTTTAAGTGGAAAGGGGAATATATGAAAAATAAGAAGAACGCAAAAGAAAGAAGAGAAGAAGAAAAGAAAAAGAGATTAAATAATATTATTAACAAAGTAAATGGAAAAAAATCAAAATCAATAGTTCAACCAGAATCTGAAGAAACTATTGAAGAAGAATTAAAGGAAAATTCTAAAGTAATTGATGATGTAAAAGCTAATGATGAAAATAATCCTTTTTCAAAAAAAGAAGAGTTTAGAAGAGATATAGATATATTTATAGCTGAAAAAAATGAACTTCAAAAGGAAATAGATTACATGAGAAATCCAGAAATTAAAGAAATGCCAGATTTTTTGACAAATCCTGAAAAAGCTGATGAAAGAAAAGCTGTTATGGATAAAGTTATGAAATTGTTAAAATATAAATATTCTTTGATTAGTATAGCTGATGTTTTAGAGTGTAATGATTATGATAGATTAGATGAAATGTTAGAACGTAAAAACGAGTTAAAAAGCTTGGTTGAGAAATATACTGGAGAAAATGGACAAAGACCAATTAGCCTTTTTGCTGGTTTCAAAAAAATTGTTGGTGACGAAAATTTTAGAGTATATTTAGAACAAGAGGATAGAATGAGAGCCGCAATTAGTCATATTCAAGATGGAAAGTATTTTAAAACTGATAAAGAAAATCCAGAAATTGTAGTTGAAGACATTATAGCTAAAATTATTGACCATCCTGATTTTAGTTTGGCTTGTCAAATTGAAGCAGAATTTACATCTTATGAAATGGAAAGGGCTTATAAAGCTCTTTCAGATTTAGGAATGAGAGCTGAAATTGCAGTTTTGCTTGATGAATTAAGAACTGTTTCATTAGAGTCAGACCAAAGAGCTCATTCTTATAAAGTAATAAATGGTTTAATTTCAAACTATTCAAAAGATATTATTGAAAAAAATGATGATCAAAGATAATTAAACAAAATAACAAAGGAATTAATAAAATGGATATTGAAGAAAGAAAAGAAAAATTATTGAAGAAAGAAATTAATATATCTGATTTAGATTCTCAGGAAGTTGAAACAATAAAAAGTTCTTTAAAAGTGGACTTAGCTTCGAAAAGAGAAGAATTAAAACAGATAAATAAGAAAATTAGAGAAATGAAAACAAAGATAGATAATTGGGCAGATTAATTTCTAAAACTATGAAAGGAGAGTATGAGTTTACTCATACATAAATATATGATAGATAAACTTGTAATTGTTGAATCTCCAGCGAAAGCAAATACAATTAAGAAATTTTTAGGCGGAAATAGTAAAGTTGTCGCATCAATGGGACATATTAGAGATTTACCAAAATCAAAATTAGGTGTAGATATAGAACATGACTTTGAACCAGAATATATAAACATTAGAGGTAAGGGAAGTTTAATAAATTCTTTAAAAAAAGATGCAAATGATGCTAAGCAAGTATACCTTGCAACTGACCCTGATCGTGAAGGAGAAGCGATTGCTTGGCATTTAGCTTATATTTTAGGGTTAGACCCAAAGACAGTAGCTAGAGTCACATTTAATGAAATAACTAAAAATGCAGTTCAAAATGGAATTGCAAATCCAAGAACAATAGATTTAAACCTTACAGATGCTCAGCAAGCTAGGCGTGTAATGGATAGAATTGTTGGTTATAAAATAAGCCCAGTTTTATGGAGAAAAGTTGGAAAAGGCTTATCAGCTGGGCGTGTTCAATCTGTTGCTGTAAGATTGATTGTTGAGCGTGAAGAGGAAATTCAAAATTTTATTCCAGAAGAATATTGGAATATTACTTTAATAGCTTCTGATTTTGCTACTAATACTCAATTTGAAGCAAAATTTATAGGTAAAGCTGGAAAAAAGATAGAACTTCACACAAAAGAAGAAGTTGATAAAATTTTAGCTGATTTAGAAGGGGCAAAATATATTGTAAAAGAAGTAAAAAAAGGAGAAAAGAAAAGAAGTCCTGCTCCACCTTTTACGACAAGTACTCTTCAACAAGAGGCTTCTAGAAAATTAAATTTTCCAATTAAGAAAACTATGCAAGTTGCTCAAATGTTATATGAAGGCGTAAATCTTCCAGGACAAGGACATACAGGTTTAATAACATATATGAGAACTGACTCAACTAGAATTTCTGAAGAGGCTAGAAATGCTGCAAAAACTGTTATAACAGGAAAATATGGCGAAAATTATTATGAAAATAGACATTTTAAAACAAAAGCAGAAGCTCAAGATGCTCATGAAGCTATAAGACCAGCTCATATTGAAATTGAGCCAGAGCTTGTTAAAAATAGTTTAACACCTGACCAATATAAATTATATAGATTAATATATAATAGATTTATTGCTAGTCAAATGGCAAATGCTATTTATGATACTCTTCAAGTTAATATTGATGGAAATACTTATGATTTTAGAGCAAATGGGCAAACACTTAGATTTCCAGGATTTATGGCTTTGTATGTTGAGGGTGAAGATAATTCTAAAGATGAGGAATTTACAAAAATTCCACCATTAAAAGAAAAGGAAGAAGTTAAAAAGGAAGACTTAAAAGGTAAGCAAAGTTTTACAGAGCCACCTCCAAGATATACAGAGGCAAGTTTAGTTAAGGCTTTAGAAGAAAGAGGAATTGGTAGACCTTCAACTTATGCTCCTACAATTACAACTATTTTGGCTAGACGTTATATTGAAAAAGATAAAAAGAATTTATTACCAACAGAATTGGGAAAAAGTGTTAATAAATATTTAATAACCAATTTTCCAGATATTATTGATTACGAATTTACTGCTAAAATAGAAGAAGAATTTGATAAAGTGGCAGATGGAAAAGAAAATTGGAGAGAACTTATGAAAGAGTTTTATAAGCCATTTGCAGTAGCTTTAAAAAAAGCCGAGGAAGAAAGCGAAAGAGTTAAAATCGAAGATGAAGTTACTGATATTCCATGTGATAAATGTGGAAGAATGATGGTTATAAAATATGGAAGGTTTGGAAAGTTTTTAGCTTGTCCACGGTTATCCAGAGTGTAAAAATGCTAAACCACTTAATGAATATGCTAAAAATCCATGTCCTGTCTGTGGCGGAAAAGTTCAAATTAGAAAATCTAAAGCAGGAAAAAAATATTATATTTGTGAAAATAATACAGGTGTAGGTCAGGGATGCGACTATATTTCATGGAATGCACCACAAATTGGTGAGAAGTTTGACCCAAGTTCTGTAAAACCTTCTACATCTGAAGAAAAGACATCTAAAAAGACTGCTACAAAAAAGAAAACTACAGCAAAAAAGACTACAAAGAAAACTCCAAAAAAGAAAACAACTAAAAAATAGTAATATTTATTTATTATACAAAGGAGACTAACTATGAGATTAACAAAAGGTGAAGAAAATCTTGGATTGCCATCTTGGATGAAATTTGGGGTAGAACTAGAAGTTGAAAATTTGAGTAATAGTAAAATAAAACAACCATTAAAAAATATTGGTTGGAGAACAATACAGGATGCTAGCTTGATTGATAATGGAACAGAATGTGTTTCGCCAGTTCTTCATGAATCAGAAAATGAACAGGTTTGGGAAAATATTGGAAAAGTATGCAAAATTATAGATGAAAATCCTTCAGATTCTACAAGAGAAAGCTATGGAGGAAAAACCTGTGGATTTCATGTCCATTTTGATGCTACCGAATTATTGAAAAATAAGGAAATGATGAAAAATTTTTTAAGATTATATGCTGAATCTGAAGAATATATTTATAGAATGGCTAATCCTAAAGGAGAGGCTTTAAGAGCAAGTGCTATTAGTATAGAAAGCCCGAAAATTGGAAGTTTCGGGCTTAGAAATTTATATAATTATTTGAATACACAATTATATAGATTACTTAATGGAAATAAAGGTTTTGCTTTTCCTATTAGTAAAAAAATTCAAAAACAATTACAAAATGGAAAGTTAAAACTTGGTAGACTTCCTAAATGTAGTTTTACTAGAAGTATTATTGCTGATTTAAAATTATCTTTTGCAAGATATTCTGGTTTGAATTTGGCTAATTTAGGTTCCAAAAATAAAAATACTGTAGAATTTAGAATGGCTAATGGAACAAAAAGTCCGGAAATTGTAAAACAGACAGTATTTTTATATGCATCATTATTAAATACTGCTTATAAAATGACTTACTATCCTGAACAAGTTAAAGATAAGTTAACTTTATACTATCAAAAAGGATTATTAGAAAGTGATAGGTTAGAAACGTTTTTAAATTTAATTATTGATGAAGAGGATGATAGACAAGTATATAGAGAAAGATATAAAGCAACATTTGATAGAAGTATAGAAGGAATGGACATTTTTGAAAAAAATAAAGAAAAATTTTCTTGTCAAAGATTTACTCAAGAAGATTATAGGGATATTAGTCAAGGAATTCCTACTCAAATTAAAGCAAAAGCTTTGAAAGCATTGATAATTTTAAGACAAAAAGCAAAGGGAATTATAGCAAATGAAAGAGGAGAATTGGAATTTGGAAGAGAGTGAAAAATATAAGATTGCTTTAGCAGAGGTAGATGATGTTTTGCGTTTTACAGATAATAGTATTTTAAGTAAAATTCCAGAAAGCTTAAAAAAATTTATTTCTGAAAACAAAATGGAAAATTATATTACTAATATAAATCCATATATGCAATTAAAATATCAAAAAATTTCAGAAGAGGCAAAAGCAATACTATCTATTATATATCAAAATTATGGAATTTAATTAGAAAGAAAATATTGAGGCAAAGATGTTAGATTATATTACAGTTATTGGTGGAGGGCTTGCCGGAAGTGAGGCGGCTCTCCAAATTGCAAAAAGGGGAATAAAGGTAAAATTATATGAAATGAAACCTGTAAAATTTTCAGAAGCTCATTCAAATAAAAATCTTGCAGAAATAGTTTGCTCAAATTCTTTTAAATCGAATTTATTAACGAATGCATGTGGGCTTTTAAAAGAGGAATTGAGGATTTTAGGAAGTGAGTTAATTAAAATAGCAGATAAAACTAAAGTTCCTGCGCGGGCAAGCATTAGCGGTTGATAGAGAAAATTTTTCAGAGGAAGTTACAAAATTAATAGAGGAAAATGAGAAAATTGAAGTAATACATGAAGAAATTACAAAAATTCCTGAAAATGGAATTGTTATAATCGCTACGGGGCCGCTGACTTCAGAAAATTTTTCAAAAGAAATTTTAAATATTTTAGGTGAAGAACAATTATATTTTTATGATGCTGCTGCGCCTATTATAGAAAAAGCTTCAGTTAACATGAATATTGGTTTTTATGGAAACAGATATGAAGAAGAACGTAGATTAGATGAGCCTTATGATGAATGGATAGAAAGGATTAAAACTCAAGAAGAAAGTTATATAAATCTTCCAATGAATAAAGAAGAATATGAGGATTTTATAAACGAGCTTGTAAATTCTGAAACTGTAATTCTTCATGAATTTGAAAAAAGTGAAATTTTTGAGGGATGTATGCCAATAGAAGTAATGGCAAAAAGAGGAAAAGATACTTTAAGATTTGGACCTCTAAAGCCGGTTGGATTTACTGATAAGAGAACAGGGAGAAGACCATATAGCGTTGTTCAGCTAAGGCAAGATAATAAAGAAGGAACATTATATAATTTAGTAGGATTTCAAACAAATTTGAAATATGGAGAACAAAAAAGAGTTTTTTCTAAGATTCCAGGTTTGGAAAATGCTAATTTTGTAAAATATGGGGTTATGCATAGAAATACTTATATAAATTCTACTAAACTTTTAGATAATACTTATAATTTAAAATCTGATAAAAGAATTTATTTTGCAGGGCAAATAACAGGTGTTGAAGGGTATGTCGAGTCAATAAGTTCAGGCTTTGTTGCTGGAATAAATAGCTGTAATCAGTTTGAAGGAAAAGAAAAAACAATTTATGATAAGCAAACAGTAATTGGAGCTCTTTCAGAATATATTTCAAATAAACATGAAGATTTTCAACCAATGAATGCAAATTTTGGAATTTTGCCTGAGCTTCCAGAAAAAATAAAAGACAAAAAAGAAAGATATAATTGTTTAGCGAAAAGAAGTTTAGGAATAATAAAAAATTCCTTACGGAAACTTGTAAAAAAGCATTGACTTTATGAAACAAACATGGTAAAATATTAACCGTTAAATAGTAATTTGGAATAATTTGCTATTTAACGGTTATTTTATTTACAGGAGGTGAAATAAAAAGGATGCCAACAATTAATCAATTAGTTAGAAAAGGTAGAAAAACTTCAACTAAAAAGTCTACATCTCCAGCTCTACAAAAAGGTTACAACTCAAGAAAGAAAGTTCAAACTAATAATAGAGCTCCACAAAAAAGAGGTGTATGTACTGTAGTTAAGACTGTAACACCTAAAAAGCCTAACTCAGCTTTAAGAAAAGTTGCTAGGGTTAAACTTTCAAATGGTTATGAAGTTACTACTTATATCCCTGGTGAAGGACACAGCTTACAAGAGCATAGTGTTGTTTTAATCAGAGGTGGAAGAGTAAAAGATTTACCAGGTGTTAGATACCATATCATTAGAGGTACTTTAGATACTGCTGGTGTTAAAGATAGAAACCAAGGTAGATCTAAATACGGTGCAAAACGTCCTAAAAAATAATAGGTAAAAAAATTTAAATAGTGATAGAGAAATTATGTTCAATTTAATTGAATTTTATATAGATTTTAATGTCACTATGCGGGAAAGTGAAATAGTCTTTCCAGAGTAACTTTTAAGTATTTTTTAATACTTATTACTTTAAAAATTAAACGATATTTAAGAAAAGGAGTGAAGAATAGTGCCAAGAAGAGGTAATATAGCTAAAAGAGAAGTTTTACCAGATCCTTTATATAATAATAAAGTTGTTACAAAACTTATTAATAATATAATGTTAGATGGTAAAAAGACAGTTGCTCAAAGTATAGTTTATGGTGCTTTTGATATTATTAAAGAAAAAGAACAAAAAGACCCAATAGAAGTATTTGAAGCAGCTTTAGAAAATGTTATGCCAGTTCTAGAAGTTAAAGCAAGACGTGTTGGTGGTGCTACATACCAAGTTCCATTGGAAATTAGACCTGAAAGACGTCAAACTTTAGGTTTAAGATGGTTAGTAACATACGCTAGAAAAAGACATGAAAAGACAATGGCTGAGAAATTAGCTGGTGAAATCCTTGATGCAGTTGCTAATAATGGTGGAGCATTTAAGAAGAAAGAAGATACACACAAAATGGCAGAAGCAAATAAAGCATTTGCTCATTATAAGTTCTAGAATTAAAAATAGTAGGAGGAGAAAAAAATGGGAGATAAACGTGCTTACCCATTAGAGAGAACAAGAAATATAGGAATTATGGCTCATATTGATGCTGGTAAAACAACAACAACAGAGAGAATATTATTCTATACAGGAAAAAATCATAAAATTGGTGAAGTTCATGATGGTGCCGCTACTATGGACTGGATGGTTCAAGAACAAGAAAGAGGTATTACTATTACTTCTGCTGCTACAACATGTTTCTGGAATAATAATAGAATTAATATTATTGATACTCCAGGACACGTTGACTTTACAGTAGAGGTTCAAAGATCTTTAAAAGTTCTTGACGGTGCAGTTACAGTTTTAGCTGCAAAAGGTGGCGTTCAACCACAAACAGAAACTGTTTGGAGACAAGCAGATAAATATAGTGTACCAAGAATGGTATATGTAAATAAAATGGATATAGTTGGTGCAAACTTTATGCTTTGTGTTGACCAATTAAAAAATAGATTACATGCGAATGCAGTTCCAGTTCAATTACCAATTGGAGCTGAAGATGAGTTCAAAGGAATTATAGACTTAATTAAAATGAAAGCTTTTATTCATAAAGATGATTTAGGAAAAGAAATCGAAGAGACTGAAATTCCAGAAGAACTTAAAGCTCAAGCTCAAGAATTTCATGATAAAATGGTTGAAGCTGCTTGTGAGCAAGATGAAGAATTAATGATGAAATATTTAGATGGTGAACAATTAACTGTTGAAGAAATTAAAAAAGGCTTACGTATTGGAACAATTAATAATAAAGTAGTTCCTGTTACATGTGGTTCTTCTTATAAAAACAGAGGTGTTCAAGAGTTACTTGATGCCGTAGTTGATTATATGCCATCACCATTAGATATCCCACCAATTAAAGGTGTTGATTTAGATGGAAATGAAACAGAAAGAAAATCTTCTGATGAAGAGCCATTTGCTGCTCTTGCATTTAAAATTGCTACAGACCCATTTGTTGGAAAACTATGTTTCTTTAGAGTATATTCTGGTACATTAGATTCAGGTTCAACTGTTTTAAATGCTACTAAGGATAAAAAAGAAAGAATTGGTAGAATTCTACAAATGCATTCAAATCACAGAGAAGATATTGATAAAGTATATTCTGGTGATATTGCTGCAGCAGTTGGTTTAAAAGAAGTTGGAACTGGTGATACAATTTGTGATCCAGATCATCCAGTTATTCTTGAATCAATGGAATTCCCAGAGCCAGTTATTGATATTGCAATTGAGCCAAAAGATAAGGCAGCTCAAGAGAAAATGGGTATTGCTTTATCAAAACTTGCTGAAGAAGATCCAACATTTAAGACTTATACAAATCATGAAACAGGTCAAACTATTATCGCTGGTATGGGTGAGTTACACTTAGATATCATTGTTGATAGATTAAAAAGAGAGTTTAAAGTTGAATGCAATGTAGGTAAACCACAAGTTGCTTACAAAGAAACAATTAGAAATAAAGTTAAAGTTGAAGGAAAATTTATTCGTCAATCTGGTGGTCGTGGACAATATGGTCATGTTTGGTTAGAAATGGAACCATTAGAGCCAGGTTCAGGAATTCAATTTGAGAGCAAAATCGTTGGTGGTGTTGTTCCAAAAGAATATATTAAACCAGTTGAAGAAGGAATTAGAGAAGCTGCTGAAAGCGGTGTTCTTGCTGGATATCCAGTTATTGACTTCAAAGCAAGTTTAGTTGATGGTTCATATCATGATGTTGACTCATCTGAAGCAGCATTCCATATTGCTGGATCTATGGCTTTTAAAGAAGGTTGTAAACAAGCTAAATCAGTTATTTTAGAGCCTATTATGAAAGTCGAAATTACAGTTCCAGAAGAATATATGGGTGATGTAATTGGTGATGTTAACTCAAGACGTGGTAAGATGGAAGGTATGGAAGCAGTTGATGGATTAGAAGAAATTAGAGCATTTATTCCACTTTCTGAAATGTTCGGATATGCTACAGACTTAAGATCTAAAACACAAGGTAGAGGAACATATTCTATGGAACCTTCTCATTATGAAGAAGTTCCAAAATCAGTATTTGAAACTATTGTTTCTTCAAGAGCAAAGAATAATGAATAGGAGAAGCAAAAAAACTATTAGTTTCAAGCTATTAATTTAAGCAAAGTGAGAAATTTTAAAAAGTACTTGATTTTTTAATTAATATAGTATAAAATGCAAGTACTGAAAATGGGAAATAATGTATTTCCCTAAATGATATTGTCATTAAATTTATAAAATAAAGGAAAAATTAAAAACAAGGAGGAAATTTCAAATGGCAAAAGCAAAATTTGAAAGAACAAAACCACACGTTAACATTGGTACTATAGGCCACGTTGACCATGGTAAAACAACAACAACAGCTGCTATTACTAAATATTTAGGTTTATTAGGTAGAGCTCAATACACAGCATACGATCAAATCGACGGTGCTCCAGAAGAGAAAGCAAGAGGTATTACTATTAATACTGCTCACGTTGAATATGAAACAGAAAAAAGACATTATGCTCACGTTGACTGCCCAGGACACGCTGATTATGTTAAAAACATGATTACTGGTGCTGCTCAAATGGATGGTGCTATCCTAGTTGTATCTGCAGCTGATGGACCAATGCCTCAAACAAGAGAGCATATCTTACTTGCAAGACAAGTAGGTGTTAAATATATCGTTGTTTACTTAAATAAATGCGATATGGTTGATGATCCAGAATTAATCGAAATTTCTGAAATGGAAGTTAGAGATATTTTAAATAGCTATGATTTCCCAGGAGATGAAATTCCAGTTATTAAAGGTTCATCATTACAAGTATTAGAGAGTACTTCTACAGATCCTAATGATCCAGTATATGCTCCAATGAAAGAATTAATGGATGCTGTTGATAGCTATATCCCAACACCTGAAAGACCAATTGATCAACCATTCTTAATGCCAGTTGAAGACGTATTTACAATCACAGGTCGTGGTACTGTTGCTACTGGTAGAGTAGAAAGAGGAACTGTTAAATTATCAGATGCAGTTGAAATTGTTGGTTTATCTACTGAAAGAAAACAATCAGTTGTTACTGGTGTTGAAATGTTTAGAAAATTATTAGACCAAGCTGAAGCTGGTGATAATATCGGTGTTCTATTAAGAGGTATTGATAGAAAAGATATCGAAAGAGGTCAAGTTGTTGCAAAACCTGGAACAATTCACCCACATACAAAATTCAAATCAGAAGTTTACGTTCTAACAAAAGAAGAAGGTGGACGTCATACTCCATTCTTTAATGGTTATAGACCACAATTCTATTTTAGAACTACAGACGTTACTGGTGTTATTGAATTACCATCAGGAACTGAAATGGTTATGCCAGGTGATAACGTATCTATGACAATCGAATTAATCACTCCAATTGCTATTGAAAAAGGATTAAGATTCGCTATCCGTGAAGGTGGTCGTACAGTAGGTTCTGGTGTTGTTAGCGAAGTAGTTGCTTAGTAAATAATTAATAAAAAGGCTTTCAATTTATTGAAAGTCTTTTTTGTTTTTTATTGACTTTATTTTATGTATATAATAAGATATTTTTGAAAAGTTTTTTTGGAGTTTATATGAAAGAAGTAAATTATAATAAATTATGTGGGGAAAAGATAAAAGAAGCTAGAATTGCCAAAAATTTAACAGAACAAGAGTTAGCATATTCTATTGACCCAGATAATTTTAAAGAAGTGACTAGATTAATAAAATATTGGGAAGTAGGTAATGGATTTCCAGATTTGAATCAGATATATAAAATTGCTGAAATTTTAGATATGAATCCAAACGAATTATATTATTATAGTGAAAATGGAAAAAGAAAAATTAACAGAAATAAAGGACCTATGACTGTAAAGCAATATGATAGAAAAAGATATAGAGAACTTATGATGGAAGATTTAGAAAATTTTGGACCTGCTATAGTATATGCCTTACTATTTGCATTAATTGTTGTAGGTCCGGTAAGAGTTATAGGAATATTAAGTGAGATTTTTAATTTCTTTTTTGGATGGTTATTTTAAGGGGTAAATTATGAAAAAGTTTAATAAAAATTCTTTAACATTTCGGACAATATATAAAAGAAGCTCGTGAGGAAGCAGAGCTTACGATAAACGAATTAGCTTTTGAATTAGTTAAAGATAAGGAAGATACTAATTTAATAAAAAAGTGGGAAAAAAAGATAAAATCTTGGGAAACTGAAAAATCTTATCCTACGTTAGATGATATTTACAAAATGGCTTATATTATAAATATAAATCCAGGAGAACTTTTAGCTATCAGAAATAGAGGAAGAAAACAATTTTACAGAGAATCAGATGATCCACCTACTAGAAAACACGACTGGATAGAAATAAGCGATAATGCAAGTATTATATTTAGTTGTGTTATGAAATTTTTTAGTTTATTTGTTATTGTTTTAGTAGTTGTTGCTGGATATAAATTTTATGATTTATTTTTTGGAAGTAGCGCTGGGGTAATAGAACAAGAAGTTATAGAAAGAGAAATTGATAGATATACTAATCCAGAAAATATGATAAATGATGGAACTGTTAAAAATATGCTTGATAGAAAAAGAAAAGAAGGCTTAGGAATTGATGTAGAAAGTCAAAGAAATAATAATTTACAAGGTGTTCAAAATATCGTTGAAAATATAGTAGAAAATTAATAAAAAGTATTGATTTTTTATTAAAAAGAAAATAAAATGTATAAGAAAAATTATTGATACTAATTCTAGGAGGAAACAAATTTGATTATATTATTAGATGCAATGGGTGGTGACAATGCTCCAGATGCTACTATTAAGGGGGCTATTAGAGCTTCCAAAGAAATTAATAGCGAAATTGTTTTAATTGGAAACGAGAATATAATAAAATCAAAATTAAAAGAATTTTATGGTAAAGAAAATATAAAAGAAATTGCTAATAATGTTAGAATAAAACATGCGGAAGAACAAATCGAAATGGAAGATACTCCAACTGTTGCAATAAAGCATAAAAAAGATTCATCAATGGTTGTCGGTTTTAAAATGCTAAATGATGGAGAAGGAGATGTTTTTATTTCTGCTGGAAATTCTGGAGCTCTTTTAACAGGAGCAACTTTATTAGTAGGAAGAATAAGAGGAATTGATAGACCAGCTATTGCTGCAATGCTTCCAAGTGATGGAATTAAAGGGCTTTTACTTATAGATGCTGGTGCAAATACAAATTGCAAGCCTATAAATCTTTTACAGTTTGCTCAAATGGCTTCAATATATTTGAAAAATACTTTTGGTGTTGAAAATCCAAGAATAGGTTTATTAAATATAGGAACAGAAGAAACAAAAGGTAATGATTTGTGTAAAGAATCATATCAATTATTAAAAGAGAAATCAAAAGAATATAATGTAAATTTTGTTGGAAATGTAGAGCCTAGAGATTGTTTCCTAGGCGAAGTTGATGCTTTAGTATGTGATGGTTTTACAGGAAATGTTTTGTTAAAATCTGTTGAAGGAATTGGAAGATTTGTTAAAAAGTCTTTGACAGATAGTTTAATGAAAAATATTTTGACTACAATCGCTGCAGTTCCATCACTTCCAGCGATAAATAGCTTTAAGAAAAAAGCTGATTATAAAAGTTATGGTGGAGCGCCATTTTTAGGTGTTAAAAAACCGGTAATTAAAGCGCATGGAAGTAGTGATGAGTTAGTATTTTATTATACTTTAAAACAAGCAGGAGAGTTTGTAAAAGGAAATAGTGTTAATAAAATGATAGAAGAGGTTGAAAAACAAAGAGAAAATAGTGTTTAAAATGTGAATTTTATAATAAAATATAATAAATTTAATAAAAACACTTGACATTTACTTAAACATATATTAAAAATAATATAGATATTAAAGATTTGAAATGCAAATAACAAATAAGGAGGTACATAAAATGAATTCAGAAGAAGTTTTCGAAAAGGTAAAAAAGATTATCGTTAATCAACTAGGAGTTGCTGATACAGCAGTTACTTTAGAAGCATCTTTTATTGATGATTTAGGAGCTGATTCTTTAGATATCGTTGAATTAGTTATGGCTTTAGAAGAAGAGTTTGATATGGAAATACCTGATGAAGATGCTGAAAAAGTTGTAACAGTTGGTGATGTTGTAGATTACATTAAAGAAAACGTTTAATATATAAAATAAAAAGAGTTGTTCTAATTTAGAGCAACTTTTTTTTATTTCAAAATAAAAAAAAACTCCCACGTTGCACTTGCGAACGTGGGGAAGGGTTGAACTATTCGGGCTTTACCCGTAACGACACATATTGGTATGTGTTTTGAGTAGCCATCTTGTTTTCGAACTTGATGGCTAAGGTCACTAAGTGGCCTTTATACTCTGAAAAGTTCATCGTATTGGTCCAACCGTTGTCTTGGTTAAGCCGGATTTCTCCAGCATCCCAGTCGACTGTGTCTACTCTACAAATCTTCACCCAGATGCGGGCTGTATTTGCAGATGGCTCAGCAGTCAGAACCAAATTTGATGAAATTGTAAAAGCTTCTGCTTGCTGAGCTTCACCCTCAGAGGAGTACGTTTGGAAAACATCATTCCCAAAATGTAGTATTCCACCAGGAATATCAGTTGGTTGATTGTTTACGGTGCTGGAGTCGTTTTGAGGCTTTATAGCAAAGTAATATCTTTTTGCCTCAAAAGTGTTTGATGTAAGACTTCCGTCGCCACCAACAAGTACCTCGAAGACGGTGGTGACATTGTTAATTCCATTAAGGTCAATGGTAAAACCGTTTTTGCCATTTTTTTGGATGGTAAAGAATCTGGTTGACTTAATTTCTATTTTTCTAGAGCCTTTTCCAGAAATCTGATAGATACCTGTCTCTACAGGTGAAATCGGATTGGCTTTAGCCTTTTCCTTTGTGTCATAGACACCAATTTCGGATCCATTTATTTTCACTATTCCGTGAATAGAACCTGAGCCGTCATCCAAGAAATTTTTGACGGCTTTAATGGCCAAAATTACCGCCACGATAGCAATTACGATTACGATTAATACTCTCAAATGTTCCCGAAGAAACTGAAGAACCCTTCGAATGATGTTCATATTTTTTTTCACCCTTTCTTTTCTTTCCCCTTCAAACGTGCATGAGGAATGCAAAATTGCTTACAAATTTCAATTGAATTAATAGCTATTAATTCAACGCAATATAATTATATCAAAAAAGTTAAATTATGTAAAGTTTTATAAAAATATTCGATAGCATAAATTTTTAGTAGGATTTCTCTTTATAAAAATCTTAAACTTGCTTTGATTATTGATTTTTGAGATTT
>CANQOG010000016.1 GCA_947625415.1 uncultured Clostridia bacterium | reverse complement strand
GATGAAATTTTTAAAACTTCCATTTTTTTCCTCCTATTACTTTAAATATTTTGTACTTAATATGCAATTATTTTACACTTAAAAAAGAATATTGTCTATACTTTTTTATTATTTTTCTAAAAAACTTAATGATAAAATTCGACAACAGAAATTTTAATATAAAAAATTGTTGATTTAAACTCAAGTATGATAACAAAAAATGTCCGCCCCAAGCACTGTACGCAAATTTTTTGTTATCATACTTGAGCCATTAACAAATTTATTTATATTTTCATAAAATAAGTATAGACAATGAGGAGGGAGAGATTGGGAAAATGATGTATTTTGATCATGCTGCGACAACAAGGCTTGATAGTAGAGTTTTTGATGAGATGCTACCATTTTTTACAAATGAGTATGGTAATGCATCTTCTATATATAGTTTAGGAAAGAATTCAAAATATGCAATTAATGTTGCCAGAATGAGAGTAGCTACAAGCATTAATTGTAATTCTAATGAAATCTTTTTTACAAGTGGTGGAACAGAAAGCGATAATTTAGCAATAAAAGGAATTGCAATGGCAAATAGAAGTTTTCGGAAATCATATTATAACATCTAAAATTGAACATCCAGCAGTTTTAAATTCTTGCAAATCGTTAGAAAGATTGGGATTTAGAATAACATATTTAAATGTAGACAAATTGGGGAGGGTAAACTTAAATGAGCTTGAAAGAGCTATAAATAGACAAACTATTTTAATTTCAATTATGTTTGCAAATAATGAAATAGGAACAATTCAAAATATTTATGAAATAGGAAAAATTGCTAGAAAATATAGAATTATTTTTCATACAGATACAGTTCAGGCTATTGGAAACTGTAAAATAAATGTAAGAGATATGCAGATAGATAGTTTATCAATGTCAGCTCATAAATTTTATGGACCAAAAGGTGTTGGAGCTTTATATATTAAAAATGGAATTAAATTTTTGAGACAAAATGATGGTGGACATCAAGAACAAAATCAACGTTCTGGAACTGAAAATACTGCTGGAATTGTAGGCCTTGGAAAGGCAATAGAGCTTGCAACGATAGAATTAGATAATTATAATGAACATTTAAAGGTTTTAAGTGATTTTTATCTTAGAGAAATTTCAAATAAGATTCCTAATATTAAAATAAATGGTGATTTATCAAATAAACTATCTCGGTAATAATAATATTTGTTTTGCTGGAGTTGATGGAGGAAAATTAGTTCTAGAGCTTGATAAGAAGGGAATATGTGCATCAAGTGGTTCTGCTTGTAGCGCAGGATTAATTAATCCATCACATGTATTATTAGCTACTGGAGTTAATCCTAATTTAGCCAAAGGAAGTCTTAGAATTACTTTTGGAAGAGAAAATAATATTGATGAGGTAAAATATCTTATTGATAGTCTAGTTGATATAGTTTCAAAAATTAGAAAATAAAAAATAAAAAGCTCCGAATATAACGGAGTTTTTTATTTTATAATATTTCTATTCTTTTTTAGTTTTCTTATCTGTTAAAATCTCTTTTGCGGCTCCTAATGAACTTAAAGCAGATGTTGCTTCAAAAGGAATAAATACTTTATTTGCTTCACCTTTAGCAACTTCTTGTAAAGCTTCTAAAGATTTAATTTGAATTAATTTTTCATCTGGATTTGCTTGTTTAATAGCATCATATACCATTTGAATTTCTTTAGCTTTAGCTTCAGCAACTTGTTTAATAGCATCAGCTTCACCGGTTGCTCTTCTTATTTTAGATTCTCTATCAGCTTCAGCATCTAATATTGCAGCTTCTTTTCTACCTTCAGCAAGAGTAATTTGAGATTGTCTTTCTCCGTTCAGCTTGTAAAATTAAAGCTCTTTTATTACGTTCAGCGTTCATTTGTTTTTCCATTGCATCTCTAATATCAGCAGGTGGTGTGATATCTTTAATTTCAACTCTATCAACTTTGCAACCCCAAATATCAGTAGCTTCATCAAGAATAACTCTTAATTTATCATTAATAGCATCACGAGATGAGAATGTTTGATCTAATTCCATTTTACCAACAATATCACGAATTGTTGTAATTGCTATATATTCGATACTTTTTGTTAAGTTTTGAACTTCATAAATTGCTTTTGTTGGATCTGTAATTCTATAGAATACAACAGTATCAACTGTAATTGTAACGTTATCAGAAGTGATAACACCTTGTGGTGGAATATCCATTGTTTGTTGTTTTAAACTTACAACAGCTCTAACATTATCGATAAAAGGAACGATGATGTTGACACCAGCTTCAGCGACTTTATGGAAACGTCCAAGTCTTTCAATAATACAAACTTCAGATTGTCTAACAATTCTAATTGAGCGAATTGCTACAATACCTATAATTACAAATAGTATAATTAAAAATGCCATTTTAAAATTCCTCCTTAAATTTATTTAGGCCTTACGACGGCCTTAACTCCGGATATTTTTGTGACTATAATTTCAGTACCTTTTTCAATTTTTTCATCGTCTTCTGAAATAGCAGACCATATTTCACTACCAATTTTTACTTGACCTTCATTTTCAAGTGGGTTAATGTCTACAGTAACTTTTCCAGTTTTGCCGACAAATGAGTTTACATTATTTGGTTTATCATGTTTTAGAAAAACATTTACAAATTTTCTAGTTGTAAATATTAAAATAGTTGAGGCTATCAAAAATGTAGTAGTTTGAATAATTATATTATCTGTGAAGAAGCTAACTATCATAGCAAAAACGCTTCCAATTGAAAACCAGAAAACTAGGAATCCAGTTGTTATTGATTCTAAAATAAGAAACAAACCAGATAAAATTACCCAAAATTTCCACATAAGATTTTCCTCCCTATAAGTAAAATCATTACAAACATAATTATACAATAAAATTCTAAAAAAATAAATAGTTTTTTAGAATTTTGTAAAATTTTTAAAATTTATTTACATTTTGTAATAATAATGATATATTAAAGGCAATAGTTCGACAAAAAAGGAGAATTAATTATGAGACAAAATTCTGAAAAAAAGGCTACAAATAGAGGAAATGGCGTAGTGCAAGGAAGCTCTAAAAAAACTAGAAAAACTAAAAAGTTTAAAAACACTAGGTTATTTAAATTATTGAGAATTGTTTTATTAATAGCTATAATTATCATTGTTATAAATATTATAAAAGGATTATTTCATAAAAAGCCAGAAAATATTACTCTTATAGTAGGAGATACAAAAGTAAAATTAGTTCATAATGTTGAAATTGATAAAAATAAAAATATTTTTATTTCTATTGATGATATTAAAAATTTGTATGATAGTAATATTTATTATAGTAATAATCTTCTTATTACTACACATAATAAACATATTGCAGTTATTGAAAAAGGCAAGACGACTATGAAGGTAAATGATGTTGTTCAAGAAATTAAAGGAACTTTAAAAGAAATAAACGGAGTAATATATTTACCATTTTCAGATTTATATGATGTTTACGATTTTAAAGATGAATATAATGAAGATACAAAAGTGTTGTCTGTTGATTCTATATCAAAAGAGAAGAAAGAATCTGTTGTACTTGATACAACTAAAGTTAAGGAAGAGCCTAAACTTTTTGCTAAAAGTTTAGAAAAAGTAAAAAAAGCTCAATATGTAACCGTTTTTGATACAACTGGAAAATATACAAAAGTTCGTACAAAATCGGGAACTATTGGATATATAAAAACAAAAGATTTATCTAAACCAGATTATTTATGGGAAGACATGGATGATGAGGGATTAGATAGTGTTACAGTTTTAAATGATTATTCTGATGTTAATGTAGCTTACGAAACACCCGAAAAACTCGGAACAAATCCAATTGTAGTTCCTAACTTATTTAGAATTGTTGAAAATTCAAGTGGACAAATTGAAGTTCAAAAAATTATGAGTTTTGAAAATGATACATTAATTACATATAGGAATTGGGCAGAAGGAAATGGAATAACTCTTTGTCCTTTAGTAACATTAGATTGCAAAATGAGTAAAGTTTGTACAAATTATGAAACACGTTCATTAGTTATAAATACTTTGTATAATGAATTGGTAAGTAATAGATTAAATATAGTTTGTATTGATTTTAAAGAAATTGATGATATTGAAGGACTATATAGATTTATAACAGAGATGGTTCCAAGATTTAAAGGTTCTGGAATGAAAGTTATTGTTAGATATAATAATTTCTTAAATAAAGATAGATTAAACAATATTGTAGATTATGTAATCGATTAGGAGTAAATAATGAAAAAGGTTTTAATAGTAGTTTTTGTATTAATTTTAATATTAGCTATAGCAATAGGTGGAACATATTTATATTTTAAAAATTGGTATGAAACAAATCTAAAAGCAGTAAGCTCTGAAAGTTTAGGAGAAGATATAGAAGTTGAAATAGTTTCAGGAACTGGAACAGCTAGTATTGCTGAAATTTTAGAGAAAAATAAAGTAATTAAAAATGCTGATGCTTTTAAATTATATTTAAAATTAAATAAAATAAATAATCTCCAAGCTGGAAAATATGTTTTTAATAATGGAAAAGATGATGTTGCTTCTATTACAAAAAAGCTTTCAAGTGGAGATGTTCAAGATAATTCTATAAAAATTACATTTGTTGATGGAAAAACTTTTGAAAATTTTGCAAATGTTATTGCTGAAAAGACAAATAATTCTATTGATGATGTATATAATTTGATTGAAGATGAAGAATATATTGATTCTTTAATTCAAAAATATTGGTTTATAACAGATGAAATAAAAAATGGTGATATATATTATAATCTAGAAGGATACTTAAAACCAGATACTTATACACTTGAGGATGAAAATGTTTCAGTAGAAGAAATATTTAATGTTATTTTTAGTTTTGAGGATAAATTTTTTTCAAAAGAAGAAAATAGGCAATTAATTGAGGATAGTGGGTTAACAGTTCACCAAATTTTAAGTTTAGCTTCTGTTATTGAAAAAGAAGCTTCAAATAAAGAGGATATGCCTAAAATTGCTGGAGTATTTTTTAATAGATTAGATAATAATATGCCACTTGGAAGTGATGTTACAACATATTATGCATTTCATATAGATTTATCTGAAAGTGATTTAACCAAAAAACAAATAAATACTTATAATCCATATAATACTAGAGGACCAAATATGGATGGAAAGTTACCAGTTGGGCCAATCTGTAATCCTTCTGAAAATGCAATATTGGCTGTTTTAGAGCCAGAAATAACAGATAATTATTATTTTGTCGCTGATAAAAATGGAAAAACTTATTTTACTAAAACTTATAGTGAACATGAAAAAAAGGTTAAAGAATTAAAAGAAAATGGAATGTGGTATACTTATGATGATTAAAATATTTGCTTGACACAATTTTAGAAAAGTATTAAAATTTAAAATTATGATGAAAATGAAATTTTTTGTCTCTTCTATAATTAATAATCGAAGGGAGATTAAATTATGAAAACAAGTTATAGAACTTATTCTTGTGGAGAACTACAAGAAAAAAATGTAGGAGAAAAAATAAAATTATCAGGATTTGTTGATACAATTCGTGATATGGGTGGAATATTATTTATTGATTTAAGAGATTTTTATGGAATAACTCAAGTTGTTGTGTCAGATAGTGAATCAGCTACAGATTTTGCGAGTAAAATTCCTCTTGAATCTACAATTCAAGTTTCTGGAAAAGTAAGATTAAGAGATAAAGAAACTATAAATGAAGCAATTCCAACAGGAAAAGTAGAATTATTTGCTGAAAATATAGAAATTTTAGGAAAAAGAACAAAATCATTACCATTTGAAATTTCTAAAAATAGAGAAGTTAGAGAAGATTTAAGATTAGAATATAGATTTTTAGATTTAAGAGCTAAAAAGCAATTAGAGAATTTAAAATTAAGAGCAAAATTATTGCAATTTTTAAGAAATCAAATGATAGAACAAGGATTTTTAGAGGTTCAAACACCAATATTAACAGCTTCTTCTCCGGAAGGCGCTAGAGATTATCTGGTTCCAAGTAGACAATATCCAGGAAAATTTTATGCTCTTCCACAAGCTCCTCAACAATTTAAACAAATGTTGATGGTTTCTGGAATTGATAGATATTTTCAAATTGCTCCATGTTTTAGAGATGAAGATGCTAGAGCAGATAGAAGTCCAGGAGAATTTTATCAGTTAGATATGGAAATGGCTTTTGCTGGTCAAGAAGATGTTTTTGAAGTAATGGAACCAGTTATATATAATACATTTAAAGAATTTTCAAATAAAAAGATTACAAAATATCCATTTCCAAGAATATCATATAAAGAAGCTATGGATAAATATGGGTCAGATAAACCAGATTTAAGAAATCCATTAGAAATTGTAAATGTTACAGACATATTTGAAAAATTAGATATAAAAGTTTTCAATGGAAAAATTGTAAAAACAATTACTCTTCCTAATGGTAGTAGTGCTACAAGAACTTTTTATGATGAAATGACTAATTTTGCTATAAATGAATGTAAAGCTAAAGGTTTAGCATGGCTAAAAGTTGGAGAAGATAGCTCATTTCAAGGACCTATTGCAAAACTTATTCCAGATGATGCAAGATTAAAAATGTTAGAAAAAACTGGAACAAAACCCGGAGATAGTATATTCTTTATAGCTGAAAAACCGGGAATAGTTGAAAAGCTTGCTGGGCAAATTAGACAAGAGATTGCTGTAAGACAAAATTTAATTAATGATGATGAATTTAATTTTTGTTGGATAGTTGATTTTCCAATGTTTGAGATTGGCGATAATGGAAAATTGGAATTTTGTCATAATCCATTTTCAATGCCACAATGTAGTTTAGAAGAGTTGAAAACAATGAATCCATTAGACATTATTGCATATCAATATGATATAGTTTGTAATGGTGTGGAATTATCATCAGGAGCTGTTAGAAATCATAATCCAGAGATAATGATTAAAGCTTTTGAGATAGCTAATTATACAGAAGAAGAAGTTAAGAAAAAATTTGGAAGTTTATATAATGCTTTTCAATTTGGTGCTCCTCCACATGCTGGAATTGCACCTGGAATTGATAGAATGTTAATGTTATTAACTGGAGAAGATTCAATTCGAGAAGTTATTGCATTTCCTATGAATAGTAAAGCTCAAGATTTGCTTATGAAGGCTCCAAGTGAGGTTTCAAAAAGACAATTAGATGAGGTTCATATTAAAGTAATAGATTAAATTTTAAATAAAAATGACTTTCTGGTCATTTTTATTTTTTTAGAGCATATATTTAATTAATGAAAGAGGTGAATATATGCTTTATATTGATTTTGCAAAGAATAGAGAAGATTTTATTTTAGATGACGAAGAAAAGTTTCCAAAATGTTTGAAAGACTTTTTATATTTTTTTAGGAAAATGACAGGACAAGTTATAGAATATGAACTTGATGGAAAAAATATTGTTTTAATTTCTAGACTAAATAAAAGAACTTTTAGAAAATTAGAAAAGATTTTTAATGTTGATGTTACTAAGAATGTTTGCGCTTGTGATACTTTAATTGAGAATAAAAAATTTTTGAATTTAATAGAAGAGAAGAATTTACAGCTAATGGATGGAAGATGGCTATTTAAATATTTGATTTGCGAAATATCAGAATATATTTGTAAAAAGCTGGACCTAAAACCAGAAAGTCAAGAAATTTCGTTATTAGTAGATGAACCAAATTCACTTATTTTTGATACAATTAAAAATTTAAGTTCTAATTTTAAGAATATAAATATTGTTACAAATAAAATTAGAAAGTTTGATAGAATTTCAGAAGAAATTTACGAAGAAAATGGATTAGTTTTAAATGTTACAAATAATTTTAAAAAAGCTTGTTTAAATTCAAAAATTGTTTTTAATGTTGATTTTGATGAAAAATCTTTTGGAAAAATAACATTTTTGTCAACATCAGTAATTATAAATCTTGAGAAAAATATAGAAGTAAATCAAAGTAATTTTATTGGAAAAAATATTGATTTTTATAGTGTAAACTTGCCATTAAAATATAAGAAAGTTTATGATAGATTAAATAAATTTAATAGTAGTAAATTATATGAAAGTTTTATTTATAAAAAAACTTTAAATCAAAATATTTGGAGTGAAATCAAGAAAGATAGAGTGGAAGTAATTGTTCTTGAGGGAAATAATAAAATATTAAATTTTACAAATTAAAAAAAATATAGTATAATAATTTTTAATACTTTTTATATTAAAGTTTCCATAAGATGATAAATATGGAAAAGGGCTTAAAATTTATGTCTTATGAAACTTTAATTTGATATATATATGTACCATCAACCACTGTCGTGACAAAAAGAAAGGATGAATAGTTATGAATGTTGGACATCACTGGTCTGACAAACCGCGATTACTCAAATTTTTGGCTGGTGTAATAATCTTTATAATACTTGTACTGTTTATTTTTTCCCAAATTCATATTAAAACAAATAATAATTTTGTGAATTATAATGAACATTTTGTAGATGACATGGAAGCTAGTTGGTTTTGGATTGATATTACTAAATATGTCAAAGTTAGTGGCAGAGTCGATACTAGTAAAATAGGTGATTATTTGATGGAATATAGCTTTTTGAATCATAAAGTCCAAAGATATATTCATGTAAGAGATTTAGAGCCTCCAATTATTTTTATCATTGGTTCTAAAAAAATTACTTTATCTAGTATGGATGATTATGAAGAATTAGGTGTTAGTGTTTGGGACAATTATGATGGAGATTTAACTGATAAAGTGACAACTGAGGTAAAAGTTATAGATTCAAATCAAATTCAAATTATTTATAGTGTACGTGATAATTATGGCAATTTAGCTTCTGCTATACGAGAAATCAAAATAGACCCTGAAGTTGTAAGTAGTAAATAGCGGTTACAAAATATATCATTTGTAAAGTTCTCATAGAAAAATTTTGAGTTAGGAAAGACTGTAGAACCCTTTGTGTAGGAATCTACAGTCTTTCCTTTATTTTCCAAAATTTGTGTTGACAAAATCGCTAAAAAGCAATAAAATGTCACTAGCTTAAAAAAATTTTATTTTAGGAGGTAATTTTTATGGCTTTAGTAACAACAAAGGAAATGTTTGAAAAATCAATGAAGGAGAAATTTGCAATTGGTGCATTTAATATAAATAATATGGAATTTATCCAAGCAATTACAGATGCTGCAAATGAGGCAAAGTCACCAGTTATATTACAAGTTTCAGCAAGTGCTATTAAATATGCAAGATTACCATATTTAATTAAAATGGTTGAAGCAGCAGTGGAAACAACAGATATTCCTATTGCTTTACATTTAGATCATGGACCTGATTTTGAAACTTGCAAAATGTGTATTGACTCTGGATTTACATCTGTTATGATAGATGCATCATCACATCCATTTGAGGAAAATGTTAGAATTACAAAAGAAGTTGTAGATTATGCACATAGCAAAGGAGTAGTAGTTGAAGCTGAACTTGGAACTTTAGCTGGTGTTGAAGATGAAGTTTCAGTAGAATCTGATGATGCTAAATATACAAATCCTGAGCAGGCTTATGAGTTTGTTCAAAAAACTGGATGCGATTCTTTAGCGATTGCTATTGGAACAAGCCATGGAGCTTATAAATTTAAAGGTGATGCAAAATTAAGATTTGACATATTAGAAAAAGTTAAAGAAAAATTACCAAATACTCCTATTGTTTTACATGGAGCTTCTAGTGTTATTCCTAAACTTGTAGATATGTGTAATGATAATGGAGCAAATATTCCTGGAGCAAAAGGTTGCCCAGATGAAATGTTAAAAGAAGCTGGATTAAGAGGAGTATCAAAGATTAATGTTGATACAGATTTACGTTTAGCTATGACAGCTCAAATTAGAAGAGTATTTAATGAAAAACCAGAAGTTTTTGATCCTAGAAAATATTTAGGAGCAGCTAGAGATGAGATTAAAGAGACAGTTCTTCACAAAATAAATGATGTATTCTGCTCAGGAAATAAAGCTTAAAACTTTTCCAAAATTTTATAATTGAACTTAATGGATAAGTATGATAAAACAATATTGTAATGAAAATATTAGTAAAGGAGAAATAAAATTGAAAAAATTAGTAAAAATTTCTATATTATTCTTAATAATTTTTGCCACTTTCTCTATAAATGTATTTGCAGATTATGAAATAGGCGATATAAATTCATCAGAAGATCCATTAAATTCTCGTTTTAGTGTGGAAGTTAATGAAAATGTTAAAGATGGAATTATGACTATGAGTGCTCTTCCAAATAAACAAGAAAATATTGATTCACTTATTGCAAGATTTGAGACAGGAACAGCTGCAATTGGTATTGATGTATCAGCGTGGCAAAAAGATATAGACTGGGCTCAAGTTGCAAATTCTGGTGTAAAATTTGCTATTCTTAGATGTGGATATAGAGGAACTAGTCAAGGACAATTATTTGAAGACCCATATTTTAAGAAAAATATTCAAGGTGCTTTAAATAATGGAATTTATGTTGGAGTTTATTTTTATTCAACAGCTATAAATGAGCAAGAAGCTTTGGAAGAAGCAAATATGGTATTAGATTTAATAAGAGGATATGATATAAAATATTTTGTAGCTTATGATTTTGAAGATTTTACTCCAAAAGGAAATAGAACAGATAATTTGCCATTAGAGCAAATAAATAAAAATGCAAAGACTTTTCTTTCAAAAATTAGAGAAAATGGATATACAGCTTGTCTTTATGGAAGCGCAAGTTTCTTTACAAGTTACTGGAATATGAATGAATTTTCAGATTATGATGTTTGGACAGCTCATTATTATGTAAATAGTCCAAATTGCGAAAGATATAATATATGGCAACAAACAGATTCTGGTAGACTTGCAGGAATTGATGGAGATGTTGATATTGATGTAGATTATACATATTTCTTTAAATATAATTATATAGATATAACTCCATATATGTTTAATGCTGAATTTTATGCTGATTGTAATCCAGATTTAAAGAAAATCTTTGGATATGATGAAGTTAAACTTAAAGAACACTATGAGAGTTTAGGTAAAAGAGAAGGAAGAATAGCTACTCCTGTATTTGACCCATATTATTATATAAATTCAAATTCAGACCTTAAAGCTGCTTTTGGAGATGATTATGAAAAAGCATATAATCATTTTGTTAATTGCGGAGCTAATGAAAAAAGAAGAGGAAGTAAGTATTTTGATATCAAATATTATTTATCAAATAATCAAGATTTACTAAAAGCTTTTTATAATAGTGGAACAAAAGCGCTTGCTCATTATGTTACAAACGGAATTAATGAGAATAGGTTAGGAAGCGAAGATTTTAATGTTAATACTTATAGAAGAACAGTAGATGGATTTCATAAATATCATTTAAAATATAATGATACATTAAAATTTATTGCTTTAGATGTTGGAGGAGAGCCTGTTATACTTGAGGATATAGATATAACTCCATATATGTTTGATGCGACTTATTATTATAATAGATATACAGATTTACAAGAAATAATTGGAATGAACCCAGAAGCATTGAAAGAGCATTATGAAAATTGTGGAATGAAAGAAGGACGTAGTGCTTCAAGAATATTTGACCCATTGTTTTATGCATCTGCAAATCCTGATATTGCTCAAGCTTATGGAACAGATTATGTTGGAATGTATTATCATTTTATTAATAATGGAGCAAAAGAAGGTAGAAATTCAAGTGAGGAATTTCAAATTGGTAAATACCTTGAAAACTATGAAGATGTTAGAAATGCCTTTGGAACTTGTTATACAAGGGTTTATGAACATTATGTAGTTTGTGGGGTAAATGAAGGAAGAAAAGGAAATTAATTTTTAAGGGGGAAAGTGAAAACTTTTCCTTTTTATTTTAAAAAAATTAATAAATATTGTTGTTAAACTTTTTTTAATGTGATATAATGTTTTCGAAATTTAGGATGTTAAAATGGAGGAATAAAATTGCTAGAAGAGATATTATTTATATTAATAGCGTTTGTTTTATTTATGCTTATTTTCTCTAAAGTTATAAAACATAATGACTATAATTACATAGCTATATTAGTAATTCAAGCAATTGGTATAGCAATTTGTTTTTTTGAAATAAGATTAAAAATTCATGCAAATTTCTTTTTTACTTTGTTAAGATATTTAATATCAATAATTTTACCAACAGTAATTATATTTTTGGAACTTAAAGGAATAAATGTCTCAGAAATTTTTGTTATAAATGTAGCAAAAGTAATGATAGCTTTTGGAAAGACTAAAGAAGCAAAACAATTATTATCAAAATTTTCTGAAAAATATAAAGAGAGCTATAAAATTCATATTCTTCTTGCTGAAATTTATGAAAAAGAAGGTGGAAGAAGAAAAGCTATTGATGAATATGTTATGGCTCTTGATATTAGAGGAAATGACTATGATTCATATTTTAAAATTGCAAGACTTTTAAAAGAGCTAGATAAAAAAGACGAATCTGTTCAGATGTTACAAACTCTTTTAAAAGCAAAACCTGACTATTTAGAGGCAACAATGGTTTTAGGTGAAATTTTATGTGAGCAAGAAAGATTTAAAGAAGCTGCAAATGTATATCAAGATGCTTTAAAATATCATTCTGCGGAATATGATTTATATTATAGTTTAGGAATTGTTTTTACTAGATTAAATGATTTTGGACAAGCAAAAGATATGTATGAAAAAGCAGCATCACTTAATCATAAATTGTTTGGCGCATATTATAATCTTGGGCAAATTTGCTTTATTGAAAGAGATTTTGAACAAGCAGAAAAATATTTTGAAAAATGCTTATATGATGATGATTTAGAAGCTATGTCATATTATGGTTTAGCTAAAATTTATGTGATAAAAGGTTTAAAAGAAAAAGCAATAACTTTTATAAATAAGGCAATTGAAATAGATCCAAGCTTGTTAAAAAAGGCTTCAAAAGAAAAGCTATTTCAAACAATTAAAGAATATATAACTGTTTCAGTAAAAATGGATGAAAAAGAACAGGAAGAAAAAGTTGTAACAGAAGAAGATTTTATGGATATTCCTTATACAAAAGAATTAGGTGAAAAGCAAGCTCAAGTTCATCTTGAAGATACAACAACTTTAGTTAATGATATTAAAGAAAATACTGAAAAACAAAGAACTGAAGAAATAGTTACAAATATAATTAATAAAGAAAAACTTAAAAAAATGTTAGAAGAAGAGGGGAATAATTTCGGACAAAAAGACGAATATACAGAGCAAAAACAAAAAAATGACAATTTTTAAAATCATAAATAACTTTTAAATACATAAGATTAAGATAGATTTTAGAAGGTCTATATTGAAAGGAGAAAAATTATGAGTAAAGTAATTTCAGTTGTTGGAGGAGACTTAAGAATTGTTAAATTAGTTGAAATGCTAATTGAGGATAATTATACAGTCTATACTTATGGTTTAGAATATTCTGAGGAATTATTAAAACTAGATAAAGTAGAAATGTGTCCAACTTTAGAAGAAACTGTTAAAGATGCTAAAGCGGTTGTAGGGCCTATTCCATTATCAAGTGATAGAAAAAATCTTTCAATGCCATTTAGTAATGTTAAATTACCAATTGAAGATTTTGTAAATTGTTTAGACGGAAAAACACTTATAGCTGGAAATATTACAGAACAAACTAGGGAACTTTTAGATGAAAAGTCTATAGTTTATATAGATTTATTAAAAAGAGAAGAGTTTTCTGTATTAAATACAATTTCTACTGCTGAGGGAACAATTCAAATTGCAATGGAGGAAACTCAAAGAACAGTTCATGGAAGAAATGTCTTAATAATGGGCTTTGGTAGAGTTGGAAAAGTTTTAGCAAAAATGCTTTCTGGAATTGGGGCAAATGTCTATTGTGAAGCTAGAAAAAATGAAGATATTGCTTGGATAAAAGCTTATGGATATGAGCCAATACATCTAAATGACTTAAATAAACATTTAGGAAAATTTGATATTATTATAAATACAATACCTTCTCAAATATTAGACAATGATAGATTAGAATTACTAAAAAAAGATATTTTAATCATAGATTTAGCTTCAAACCCTGGTGGAGTTGATAGAAAAGCTGCAAAGGAGAAAAATATTAAACTTATTTGGGCTTTGTCACTTCCTGGAAAAGTTGCTCCAGTTACTAGTGCAGAATTTATTAAAGAAACACTTTATCATGCTTTAAAAGAAATGGAAAAATAAATTAAGAAAAAAGTACAAGAGAGGTAAATATGACAACAATACAAAGTTTAATTTTAGGAATAATTCAAGCGCTGACAGAATTTTTACCAATTTCAAGTTCAGCTCACTTAAAAATTTTTCCATGGATTTTTGGATGGAAAACTCCAGAAAGTTTTGATGTTGCTCTTCATTTAGGAACACTTCTTGCAATTGCTGTGTTTTTTGCAAAAGACTGGATAAGACTAATTTCATCTGGATTTAAACTTATATCAAAAAAGGATAAAAATAATAGTAAACATTCAAAATCAGAAAATAAAGAAGGAAAAATATTTTGGTATTTAGTAATAGCGACAATTCCAGCAGGAATTTTAAGTTTAATTTTAGATTGGTTATCAGATAAAATAATAAATGGAAATGTTTTAATAGAAATGGGCTTAATTGCTATAGCTTTAGTAGTTTTAGGAATTGTTTTATATATAGTTGATAAAAAATCTCAGAATTTATATAAATATGAAGATATAACTTTAAAACAGAGCTTATTAATTCGGAATTTCTCAAGCAATAGCTGCTGCGTTTCCACGGAACATCTCGTTCTGGAATGACAATGACTGTTGCAAGAGGGTTAAAAATTGATAGAGAATCAGCTGCAAAATTTTCATTTTTATTAGCAACACCAATAACGCTTGCGGCAGTATTAGTTGATATTAAAGATTTTGTCTTTAATTTGCAATTTTTTGTTGGTGTAATTTCAAGTTTTATTTTAGGTTTAATAGTAATTAAGTTTTTCTTGGAATATTTAAAGAAAGGAAGCTTTAAATGGTTTGCTATTTATAGGGTGATACTTGGAATTATTATTACGTTCTTAATATTTATTAGATTATAAAGGTTTATAGGTTCCTTAAAAAACCTAAATTTCTACAAAAGGAAATAAAATTATGGGAAAACACGACTCAGATGAAAGCTTAGGATTTTTCCTAGGTAATGCAGAAAATGTTAAAGATGGAGCTATATGGTTGCTTAGAAATCTTAAAGTAATTTTTTTAATAGCTTTAATACCAGCGGTTCGGATTTGGAGCTTATTATTTGACAAAGTATATTTCAAATAATAAGAAACCATCTGGTGAAACACCGGTATATTCTTTAGCAACAAATATTACAAATGATGATGACGAAGAAGATAAAAAGGAATATATAGGTGGCTATGAGGTTTTAGGTGAAATCAAAGCAAGTAATGTTGGGGTTAATGTTAAGATTCTAAATCCTGAAATAGACGGTGAAAAATATGTTGAAGATAGCTTAAAATATGGTGCTATATATTATTATGGAGATAAACTAGATGATATAGGAAACACAGTTATTCTTGGACATAATAGTTCAAATAGCTTCTTTGGACTTAAAGAACTAGAGATTGATGATTCTATTACAGTTACAGACCAAAAAGGAAATTCTACAAATTATACTGTTATTGAAAAAGTAAATTGTGAACCAGATGATTTTTCAAAATTACTTCCTATGGAAGAAAATTCTAAAGAAATAACTTTAGTTACTTGTGATTCAGAAGGAACACAAAGACTTGTTATTAAAGCAACAGCAAAATAGAGTATCAAAATTTATAAACAAAGGAAATTATTGATTATGAAGAAAACAAAAGTTATAAGAAGTTTGGAAATAATACTATTATTATTTATTATTAGTTTTATTTGTTCTACAAAGGTTTTTGCTAGTGAAGCTAGTGTTTCTGCTAATAACTGTAATTTAGGAGAAAATTTTACAGTTACTGTAAATATTCCACAAGATGTTTCAGGATATGATATAGGTGGAATTACTGTTACATATAGTGATGGAAGTACAGAATCTTCTCCGAGAAAAGTTGGTGCAAATCTAGATTTAAGTTGGCCAGGAAATCATTCAGTTACATTTCCAGGAAAAGTTGCTGGAAATGCTTCAATAACTGTAAGTAATGTTATTTTAAGTGATTCAAAATATAATAGAATAAACTCAAATTCTATTTTGCAAACATCAATAACAATTACGAATCCAAATCCACCAGCTCAAACTAATCCAACAAATCCTAGCCCATCAACTGGAGATGATAGTTCATCTACAAATCCACCATCAACTCCAACTGTTACAGTTAATTTTTCTGATATAAATGAAAAAATGTATACAAATAGAAGAGTTAATGTTCGTCAAAATTGTGGAACAGAATATGGAATAATTCAAACATTAGATATTGGAACAGAAGTTACAAGAACTGGTGTAGGAGATAAAAGTAAAGATGGATATTCTTGGAGTAGAATAAGTTATAATGGAATTACAGGTTATTTAATTACAGCAGCTTTAACAGATGAAGCTCCTGAAAAGGTTCCAAGTGATGACGAAGAAGAGCCTATAGAAGAACCAGATGAAATAGAAGAGCCTGAAACTGATGAAGATGAGCTTGCTAAAATGGCTGAAGAGCTTGGAACAATTCCAGAAGTTGGTTTAAATATTATGCCATTTATGTTTCTAGGAAGTTGTATAGCTTGTAGTTGTTTGATGTTTGAAATAAAAAGAGAAATTGCAAAATAGAGGATGATATGAACGAAGAAAAAATCTTAAGTGGAAAAATAGTATCGACAAAAATAAAAGAAGATTTAAAAATAGAAGTTGAAAAATTAAAGAAAAAAGAAATAACACCAAAGCTCGCTGTAATAATGGTTGGGGATAATCCAGCATCAAAAGTTTATGTAAAAAATAAGTCAAAAGCTTGTAATCAAGTTGGAGTCGATTTTGAAGAATTTTTATTGCCAGAAAATACTTCAGAATCTGAGCTTTTTGAATTGATTGATAAACTAAATGAAGATAAAAGTGTAAATGGAATATTATTACAAAGTCCAGTTCCAAAGCAAATTGACCAGAATAAAGCTTTTAGAAGAATAAGTGAAGCTAAAGACGTTGATGGTTTTAATCCATATAATGTGGGAAATTTATGTATTGGAAATGACTGTTTTATTTCTTGTACACCATTTGGAGTTATGAAAATTCTAGAATATTATAATATAGATTTAGAAGGAAAAAATGCAGTTGTTCTTGGAAGAAGTAACATTGTTGGAAAACCTATGGTGCAATGCTTACTTTCTAAAAATGCGACAGTTACAGTTTGTCATTCTAGAACTAAAAATTTAAGAGAAATTACTAAAAATGCAGATATTTTAATTGCTGCAATAGGTAAGCCTAAATATGTAACAAAAGACTTTATAAAAGAAGGAGCTATTGTTATAGATGTTGGAATCAATAGAAAAGAAGACTCTAATAAAATCTGTGGAGATGTTGATTTTGATGATGTTATTGAAAAAGTATCAAAGATTACGCCAGTTCCTGGAGGAGTTGGACCAATGACAGTTGCAATGCTGTTATATAACCTTGTAAAAGCAACGAAAAATCAAATTTAATAAATAAAAATTAAGGAAGCATAATTTTGCTTTCTTTATTTTTTTTATTATTTGTGAAAGGAGAAAAATGAAAGAAGAATATATATGGTTTTCAAATTTAGAATTAGAAAATAAATCTAAGTTTGAGTTAATAGAAAAAGTTGGTAGTGTTTATGATTTGTATAAGTCAAGTCTTGATGATTTGGTATATCTTAATATTAAAGATAATATTATTAATAAGATTTTAGATAAAAGTTTAAGAGAAAAGACTTTTTATGATTTGGAATATATGGAGAAAAATGGAATTGATATTATAAGTTTTAGTGATAATGAATATCCAAAAAATTTTAAGCTTTTAATTGATAAACCAATTTGCTTTTATATAAAAGGTAATAAGAAAATTTTAGATGATGAAGCTGTTGGAATAGTTGGGTCTAGAATTGCTCTAACAGAGAGTTTGGAAATTGCAAGGCTTTCTGCTAATTATTTTTCTAATAAAGGAATAAATGTTATAAGTGGTTTAGCTAAAGGAATTGATAAATTTGCCCATTTAGGAGCATTAGACTCTAAAGGAAAAGGTAAAACAATTGGTGTTTTAGCTTGTGGTTTAGATAAAAAATCTTTTTATCCTTATGAAAATTTAAAAGTCTATGAAAGAATTATTAATGAAGAAGGATGTGTCATTTCAGAATATCCTATTGGAAGAAAGCCAAAGCCATATTATTTTCCATATAGAAATAGATTAATAAGTGGTCTTTCAAATAAAATTTTTGTAATTCAGGCTTCAACTTTAAAAAGTGGAAGTATGATTACAGTTGATTATGCTTTAGAGCAAGGAAAAGATATATATGTTTATAAAAGTCGAAATATGCAAAATCCATATTTTGCTGGAAATAAACTACTTATAGAAGAAGGTGCAAAAATTTTTAAAATATAGTAGAAATTTTGAAATTAAACTGATATAATAATGAAGAATAATTTTGCAAAAAGGGGAAATAAAAGTGGGGACTAGAGAAGAGTTAAAGAATGATTTAACTTCAAAATTAAAATATTTGGAATTAGATTTAAAAAATATTCCAGATTATTTATATGATTTTTATCCATTAGAATTTAATGTTTCAAGACTTAATAATGATAAAGACCATAAAGTATTTAAGTTTGTTCCTATTGATAAAATTGAAATCTTGCTTACTCCACATTTGCGTTCAGATTCTGTTAGAGAGAAATATAGTGATAGTTTACCACTTGGAAAATATTTAGGTGGTGAAGATTCTGAAGAAAGTTTAGAATTATATACTATATTTTTAAAAATGCTTAATAATTTTTCAATTGCTGATGTTCAGAATGTTGAAAATATTCAAAAAGATATTAAAAATAAAGTTCCATTTAGAGTTAGATATGAAAAAGAACATTTATGGCATATTTATTATAGTGAGGCTAAAGATAGATATTTTATGCTTGTTTGTACAAAAGAATCAACTTTTGCTGAATTTTTTTATCTTTTGAAGAAGAAAATTGAATTTGCTAAAAGTGAAAATGTAAAAGAAGTTCCAAAGATATTTATTCCTATAAATTATCTAAATTACTCAGAAAATTTCTTAAATAGAGATGAAATTGTAGATGTTGAAAATTACTTATGGTTATTTACAAAAAACTGGCCAGTTGTTTATGAAGTGTATGATAGAGATGATAAGATGAGTGTTCAAATAATTGGTGATACTTATGTATATGAAGATATTAAAAGTACATATAAAATTATTTTAGATAATCAAGAAGATGCTATAAAATTTTATAAAACTTTAAAAGCTTTATTTATAATGCAAACTGAAATCAAAAATAATTTTCAATTTGTTACTAAAATAAACAGTAAAAATGAATTAGAATTATATTATGAAGATAAAAAAATAGATTATGACAATTTAACAAATTTTATAAAAGAAAAATATGAAAAAGCTAAAGAAGAAATTGATTCTAAAAATAAAAATATAAAATCTTTACAAAAAAAACTTGAAAAAGCTAATAAAGATGCTCATGATATGGAAACAGAGTATATTAAAAAGCAAAGAGAAATTGGCGCATTTTTGGAATGTAGGAAAACTTTTATAGGAAAAATGAAATACTTTTTTAAGTCAAATAAAATTAGTAAGAAGATAAAGAAAGAAGTCGAACAAGAGCGTTTTACGGTAGATTTATCAGATTCTAATAAAAAAGAAGAAACAATTAGCTTAGAGTCATTAGATACTTATATGAGTGACAAAAAATATTATACAATTGAAGATTTAGTTGTTATATATGGTTTATTTGAAGAGGCTACTAAAAAAGAGCAAAATTTTCTTCAAGATATAAAAGCAATGGAATTAAAGCTTGAAAATTTAAGAAGAAAACTTGCAAATGCTGAAACATATATTGCTGAAATTGATAAACACAAAAGAAGTATTTTTGAATTTTGGAAGTTTACAAGTAAAGATGAAATCTTATCATTAGATAGTGGAGATGAAGAGGAAAAAGAGGCTAAAAATAATATTCAAAGGGTATTTGACTTTGAAAACGATTTTGAATCTCTTGGAGCTGAGGTAGATATACTTCAAAGACGTAAGCTTTCTAAAGAAGAAACAGATGCTATATTTGTTGCAAATAGTGAAGTTATTAATGTTTTAAATGACTTAAAAAAAGGTAATATGGATGAAAAACTTATAAAAGATGCTTTTAAAATGTTAAAGGATAAGTTTAATAATAATCGTCTTACTATAAATGAAGAGAGTTTTGATATATTTGGAAATATTACTGATGACACTAGAAAATCTAAATATATAGGTTCTAGAAGTCATAGAGAAAATGAGAAGAGCGAATATAAGATTTTAAATATAAATAAGAATATTGATGAATTTGATTTTACTGAAAGGCTTGGAGCTATATTAAATTATATTGAAGGAGCATTTCCAAAAATAAAATCAAAATATGATTTGCCATTATATAAACTATTTGAGATTCCAAATGTAATTGATGAAAACGCTTTAACTGTAATGGATATAAATAGTGGAGCAGAACTTTCAAATTTTGAAGATAAAGGTGAAGGTGCTTTAAATCTTATAAAAGTTAATTTTAAGGAAAATATGCCTTTATTATATTATTCAAATATTATTTATTATGATAATACAAATCAGACTTTGCCTGAAGGAATGAATATTTCAAGCAAAGTATTGATAGACTGTTCAAAGTTTGAGTTTGAATTAATAAATCAAACAAAGTTTAGAACAAATAATTATTTTAGAGAAAGTCAAAATTTAATTTTGCCAAAATCTAAAGATATTTTTGTTTATGAATATAACATAAAGCTAAAAAAGTAAATTTCCAGTAATAACTACTTGACAAAATTTTTAAATCTTATAAAATAATATAGAACAAATATAAAATAAGTGGAGGATAAATATATGGACGAAAAAAGATGTGAAGGCTGTAATGGTGTTGATACTGAATTAGAAGAAATGCTTAATAAGTATAAACCAGAAAAGAGCAACTTAATCCAAATTTTGAATGAAGTTCAAGAATACTATGGATATGTACCTCAAAAAGCGCAACTAGCAATTTCAAAATATTTAGACATACCAATGGCTGAAATTTATGGCGTAATTACATTTTATGCCAGATTTACATTGAAACCAAAGGGAAAATATCATGTTGCAGTTTGCTTAGGAACAGCTTGCTTTGTAAAAGGCTCAGAACAAATTATTGAAAGAGCTAAAGCAAGACTTGGTATTGATGTTGGAGAAACAACAAAAGACGGAAAATATTCATTAGAAGCAACAAGATGTATAGGTGCTTGTGGGCTTGCTCCAGTATTTACAGTAAATAATGAAGTATATGGAAAAGCTACTGTAAAAATGTTTGATGAAGTTTTAGACAAATATGAAAAAGAAAGTTAAAAATAAATACTAGAATTTAGAAAGGAGCGAAATTAATGAAGACACTTGAAGAAATAAAAAAGATTAGAGAAGAAAAAAGAAAAGAATTAGATTTAAGAGTAAATACTTCTTCTGATACTCGTGAAAAACATATTTTAGTTTGCCATGGTACTGGTTGTACATCATCTAAATCTCCATTAATTATAGAAAGATTAAGAAAAATTATAGAAGAAAAAAATATTCAAAATACTAGGGTAATTCAAACTGGATGTTTTGGATTATGCGCAAAAGGACCAATTGTTATAATTAGACCAGATGATATTTTTTATGCAGGAGTTTCTCCAGATGATGCAGAAGAAATTATTGAAAAACATATTCAAAAAGGTGAAATAGTTGAAAGATTGCTTTGCAAAGATATTGATAATTCTGTTGTTAAACAATTAGATGAATTAACATTTTATAAAAAGCAAAAGAGAATTGCTCTTAAAAACTGTGGTGTAATTGACCCAGAAAACATTGATGAATATATAGCGTTTGATGGATATAAAGCTTTAGAGCAAGTTTTATTTACAATGAGCCAAGATGATGTTATTAAGACAATTACAGATTCTGGTTTAAGAGGTCGTGGTGGAGCTGGTTTCTTAACAGGTAAGAAATGGGAGTTTACCAAAATAGCTGAAGGTGAGCAAAAATATGTTGTTTGCAATGCTGATGAAGGTGACCCGGGAGCTTTCATGGATAGAAGTATTCTTGAAGGTGATCCACATTGTGTATTAGAGGCAATGATGATAGCAGGTTATGCTACAGGGGCAAATAAAGGCTATATTTATGTTAGAGCTGAGTATCCAATAGCTGTTCAAAGATTTCAAAAAGCTATTGATGATGCAAGAGGATATGGAATTTTAGGAGAAAATATTTGGGGAACAAACTTCTCTTTTGATTGTGAAGTAAGACTTGGAGCTGGAGCTTTTGTTTGTGGTGAGGAAACAGCGCTTTTAGAGTCAATAGAAGGAAGACGTGGTCAACCAAGATTAAAGCCACCATTTCCAGCAAATGCTGGTTTATTCCAAAAACCAACTTTAATAAATAATGTTGAAACTTATGCAAATGTTACAAAAATTATATTAAATGGAGCTGATTGGTATTCTTCAATTGGAACAGAAGGTTCAAAAGGAACAAAAGTATTTGCTTTAGGAGGAAACGTAGTAAATACTGGACTTGTTGAAGTTCCAATGGGAACAACTTTAAGAGAAATTATATTTGATATTGGTGGCGGAATTCCAAATGGAAGAAAATTTAAAGCTGCTCAAACTGGTGGACCATCTGGCGGATGTATTACTACAGAAAATCTAGATACACCAATTGATTATGATTCATTAAAAGCAATTGGGTCAATGATGGGCTCTGGTGGTCTTATTGTTATGGATGATTCAAAATGTATGGTAAATCTTGCAAAATTTTATTTAGGATTTACAGTTGATGAATCTTGTGGAAAATGTACTCCTTGTAGAATTGGAACAAAGAGACTCTTAGAAATGTTAGAAAAAATTACAGATGGAAAAGGTGAAGAAGGAGATTTAGAAAAAATAGAAGATTTATGTAGAAATATTTGTAATGCTTCTGTTTGTGGACTTGGTCAAACTGCTCCAAATCCTGTAATTAGTACTTTAAGATATTTTAGAGATGAATATGAAGAACATATTAGAGATAAACATTGTAGAGCTGGAGAATGTAAAGCTTTAATGCAATTACATATTGACCCAGAGCTTTGTAAAGGTTGTGGATTGTGTAAGAGAAACTGTCCAGTAAATTGTATTTCTGGAGAGGTTAAACAAACTCATAGTATTGATACTTCAAAATGTATTAAGTGTGGAACTTGTATCTCAAAATGCCCATTCCACGCAATAAAATCATAGTCGTTTTCATCAGAATTTCATTTATCTGTGTTGTTGCTCGACAAATTTCCCATCGACGTACCTTTGTACGCCTCAGGGAATATTTGTCTCACACGCCTTGCTAAATAAAAATTCTGATGCAAACTAGAAAAAAGATATAAGGACAAAAGTTTTAGAGAGATGATATAAAAAAATAATGTAAAGGAGACTAATTGTTATGGTAAAAGTAACGATTAACGGAAGAGAAGTTGAAGTTGAAGAAAATTCTACAATTTTACAAGCGGCTAAAAAAGCTGGTATTGATATTCCAACTTTATGCTTCTTAAAAGATATAAACGAGATGGGCGATTGCAGAATGTGCCTTGTTGAAGTTGAAGGAATGCGTGGATTTGCAACATCTTGTATCCAAAAAGTTAAAGATGGAATGGTAATTAAAACAAATACTCCAAAAGTAATTGAAGCAAGAAGAATGGTTTTAGACTTAATTCTTTCTAATCATGATAGAGAATGTCTAACTTGTACTAGAAATGGTACATGTGAGTTACAAAAACTTGCTAGAGAATTTTATATTGATGATATAAGATATAAAGGTGAAAGAAATCAATTTGAAATTGATGATAAATCACCATCAATAGTTAGAGATTTTAATAAATGTGTTTTATGTAGAAGATGTGTTTCAACTTGTAAAAAAGTTCAAGGAATTGGTGCAATAGATTGCACAGAAAGAGGATTTGCTTCAAAAATTTCAACATTTGAAGATAAAAGTTTAAATGATGTTAATTGTACATTCTGTGGACAATGTATTGAAGCTTGCCCAGTTGGAGCCTTAAAGGAAAAAGATTCAACAAATGAAGTTTGGAGAGCTTTAAGAGATGAAGATAAATTTGTTGTTGTTCAAACAGCTCCTGCAGTAAGAGTTGCTCTTGGAGAAGAGTTTGGAATGGAAATTGGAACAAATGTAGCTGGAAAAATGGTAACAGCTCTTAAACGTTTAGGTTTTGATAAGGTATTTGATACAAATACAGGAGCTGATTTTACAATAGTTGAAGAAGGAACAGAATTTATAGATAGACTTTCAAATGGAGGAACACTTCCTATGATTACATCTTGTAGTCCAGGATGGGTTAGATATTTGGAACTTAATTATCCAGAGTTAATTCCAAACTTATCAACTTGTAAATCACCACATCAAATGTTTGGAGCTATTGTAAAATCATATTTTGCAAAGAATTTTGGAGTTGACCCAAGTAAAATTTATACTGTATCTGTTATGCCTTGTGTTGCTAAGAAATTTGAAGCAAAAAGAGAAGATATGGCTGGAAGTGGATATCCAGATGTAGATGCAGTTATAACAACAAGAGAACTTGCTAGAATGATTAAACAAGCTCATATTGATTTTGTTAATTTAGAAGATTCTGAATTTGAAGACCCAATGGGAGAAGCTACTGGAGCAGCTGCAATTTTTGGAACAACTGGTGGTGTTATGGAAGCAGCGTTACGTACAGTTCAAGATAAACTTACAGGAAAATCTTTTGATAATCTTGACTTTGAAGAGGTTAGAGGAGAAAAAGGAATTAAAAGAGCTACTTTAGATATAGGTGGAAAAGAAGTTAAGGTTGTTGTAGCTTCAGGATTAAAAAATGCTGGAATAATTATGGAGGAAATTAAATCAGGAAAAGCTGATTACCAATTTGTTGAAATTATGGCTTGCCCAGGTGGATGTGTAATGGGTGGAGGTCAACCAATTAGAACATCAAAAGAAAGAGCTGAAATTGATATAAGAGCCAAAAGAGCTAACGCTTTATATACAATAGATGAGAAAAGTACAATTAGAAAGTCACATGAAAATCCAATTCTTAAGAAGATTTATAAAGAATATCTTGGAGAGCCAGGTGGACATGAAGCTCATAAATTGTTACATACATCTTATGTTGCAAGACCAAAATACATATTAGATTAAAAAATATAAAACTTGCTTTAAAACTAAAGCAAGTTTTTCTATTTTTTAATCATAAAATAATATGGTCACTGTCATTGTTCTACTAATTTTAGCTGGAGTCTCACTAAATGCGATAATTGGAGAAAATGGGATAATAGCGAATGCATTAGATGCAAGACTATTGAGTCAATATTCAACATATAAAGAAGAGATGGAAATTCATTTAAAAGAAAAGATAAATGTTTCAGGAGAAAAAATGAAAGAATATATGTCATCAATGAAAACGGAGGATATAAATAATTTTGTAGTATTAAATGGAAAATTATACTTTATAGGAACTGATGAATATGAAAGAAAGATAGCAGAAAAAGTAGGAATAAATACAACATTAGGAGGAAAAGAAGCATTACCAGAAGATATAATACAAATAGTAGGAGAGATATTGCCAAAGAAAGATGAAGTAAAATTACCAGAAAATGACAAAGATGAAACACCAGAAGAATTACCAGGAAAAAGACTATATACTAAAAATACAGAAAATGATACAAAATGGGATATGGTGATGGACTATAATGAAAGTAGTGAAGAAACGGGAAGATGGGGAAGTGGATATTATTTATTGACAAAAGGAGAATATGAAATAGATGGAAAAACAATAACATTAAAAAAGGATTATATAATAGATTATAGAAATAACGAATTAATGGGATTGAGTGAAAGATATGAAGATTGGAACATAAATTCAACATTAGGAACAACGACGGGACTAGTATTAAATTTAGACCCAAGTAATTTTGAAAACTATTTAGATGATAATGGAGAACTGGATAATATTAAGATGCTAAATGATGGAATTAATAGATATGGGGATGTGAGTTATAATAAAGATAATCGTAGTTTAGATTTTAATTTATCTGGTGTTGAGCCTGATAGTGGTTACTTAGAAATATCAAAAAGTTTTACAGGAGAGTATCTAGATTTTTCAAATGGTTTTACTTTCGAAATTTTTTTAACTTTTAAATCTTTTTTAAATGACAATCAGCCGAGAGGAATATTTTGCCGAAAGAAGTCATTAAATCAAGGTGATTATAGGGATGCGATGAGATTTATGTGTGGTCAACCTGGTGAGAATGGTTTGTGGGGGAAGTTATGTAGAGACGAATATGTGAAAGGTGTTTCTTCAGGAGTGAATATGCATACTACGACAGATGGCATATTTGTAGATAATTCTCCTATTGAATTAGATAAGCCAGTTTCTATATCATTTGAGTATTCTCCAGAAATACAGGATGAGATAGATGATAGTTTAGGTGATTATAGTGAGGATGATTTTGATGAAGTAATTTTATCAATTGATGGAGACAAGTATCGGTTATTGTTATCATTCGAGTTTGGGTTTTAAGAAAGGTGTTCAAACTTGGAATTCACCTTCTGATTTATTTTTCGTTGGTTGTTGTGAGTATTGGGGTAACGGAAAAATAAAATACTTACAAAGCTCAGTATATTCTATTAGACTTTATTGTATGCCTATTACTCAAGAAAATATAAAAAACAATTATGAGAAAACTTTAAAATATAGAGAATCTTTTTAAAATATAAAAGATTAATAATTTTTCTTAACTTTAGAGAAAAATTGAAATTTTGTACAGGGTAACGAAAAAATCCTGCTCAAACATGATATAATATTTTAGGTTTGATTGCTAAAAATATTAATGAAGATATAAAATCAAAACAATTATTGCAATGAAAATATGTCGCTTATCAGTAATGAAATATAATGCTAATTATCAATAGAAAAAGAAAAGATTGAAGTTTCTACCAATTCAAACTCCAATCTTATTACATAACTGGGGGGAGCTTTTCGAAGCTCTCTCTTTTTTATCTATTGTATACAAAAGCATAAAGTTTGTTGGCTATATTTTTAATCATAAAATAATACGGTCACTGTCATTGTTCTACTAATTTTAGCTCGGAGTCTCACTAAATGCAATAATTGGAGAGAATGGGATAATAGCGAATGCGTTAGATGCAAAACTTATGTCAAAATTTTCTAGTTATAATGAAGAACTTGAAATAAATTGTTTTGATGATTCTGAGGTTTATGCTGTAAGAGAAAAAATGAAATATTATATTCCAAGTTTAGAAGATGAATATTTAGATAAATTTGTAATAATAAAAAGTAAACTTTTATATGTTGGAAGAGATGAAAAAGAATTAGAAATAGTAAATAAATTAGGAATGATGGGAAGCGCGTTAGATGAAGAAACAGTAAAAGAAATACAAGCAATAATAGATGGAGTTGTTGAGTTAAAAGATAGTTTTGGAGACCAACTTCCAAATAGTGATACAGATAAATTAGAAAATTTGGAAAACGCAGATTCGAATAAAGGAATAATAGGAACAAGATTATTTGATAGAAGTGACTTGAATTTAATAAAAGGAACATGGAATATATTAATAGAATATAATAAAGAAAATAAGGAAACAGATAGATATGGAACAGGATATTATTGGTTAAAGAAAAATAATAATTATACAATAGGAAAGAAAACAATAAATTTAAAAAATGATTATATAATAGATTATAAAAATAAAGAATTTATATTGTTATCAGGAAGAGCAGTAAATTGGAATGCTAATGCAACATTAGGAGTATCAGAAAATGTAGCATTAAATTTAGATCCAATGAGTTTAGCGAATGGAGAATGGAGAGAAAATAATGAAAAAGACGAAGTTAATAATACAAACTTTTATGATTTTATAGTAAAAGATACAGATGGAAGTGAAGTAGATTCAGGTATACAAAAGACAGGAGATGTAGTATATGATAGAAATAATAAATCATTGAAATTTAATGAAGATGAAAGTAATAATCCAGATGGAGTAGGTGGATATTTAAAACTAAGCAAAAAACGGTTTGACTTTTAAAAATGGATTTACTTTTGAATTTTATTGTAAGTTAAATAAGTGGTTAACTGATTCTTATAATGTGAAAACAGGAAGAAAAGGCATAGGTTACTTTTGTAAGGCTGATAGTTTATATTCGGGTGATTGGAGGGCGATGCGATTTGGATTAATGGATAGTTTGTGGATAGGAGATTTTAGTAATATAGTTGCTTGGAGTGGCGTTGGTGAAATGCTGAGTACTTATGCGGATGGAGATATACGTGTGGCGAGTTGGGATGATTTGGGATATATTGAGGGAGACGAATTTTATATGACAGTAATATATCGCGTGAATAATGGTGGTATTGTACCAGGGTTAGGAGTATCTGGAGAAGAAAATCTAGATGTAGTAGAGTATTATTTAAATGGTAGCTTAAAGGGTTATACTTATTATAGTCATGATGCTTATATGAAGGGTAGTGAATACTGGGATAGTGATGGTTGTGAGTTTTTTATTGGTGCTGTATATTTTGGGCAAACGGGAGCTATATACAATTTTAAAGGAGACTGTTATACTACTCGACTTTATTATAATTCTTTAACTCCAGAACAAATAAAATTAAATTATGAATTAACATTAAAATATAGAGATAGTTTTAAAAATGAATGAAAAATTTGACATATAAAAAATTTACTGTCAATCATTTTTGAAAATGTCTTAAAAATTTTTATATATTAGCACTAAATTTTTAGTTTAGTGCTAATATTTTT
>CANQOG010000015.1 GCA_947625415.1 uncultured Clostridia bacterium | reverse complement strand
TAAATGATTATATAACAGTTGAATGTGGTACAGATAAAGATAAACAAGAGATGATAGAAAATGGATTTACTGTTGAAATTACAGGAAATATAGATAAAGGCAATTTTTATGTCAAAAGACAAAACATTTATGAAAGTGCTTCTGGAGATAAAGGAGGAATATTTTTTTATGGTGACCATAATAGAGAAATCTTTTCCGATTTTAGATTTTTTAGTGCACAGAACAATAATAGTATTTTGTGGTCGGTCAATAGCGGTAGTCAAGGTCAGCTGGCTATGTCGGATTTTTCGGTTAATAGTGAAGAAGGCTTTAACATTCGATATCCATTTAGAATAAGTAAAATTGGAGAAAAAATCTCGAATTTTGTTATTACTTTGAATCCTAAAATTGTAGAAGAATGTGATAATAAAGAAGGAATTTTGGCTAGTGGTTCATCGTTTGTAAAGACAGGAAAATATATAGGAGCTTCTTTATGGTCGGAAGGAAAGCTAATTATAAGTTGTGACTTTGCAATGGCTCAATGGGATACATTTGCTGCTAAGTCAATAAATAATTGCTTTGAATTTGTTATTGGTTTTGTTTACTCTAGAAATAATTATGGGAATGGTCCTTTTTTTATTAAATCTCAATTGTCAAGTTTACGTATTTATAAGAGAGCTCTTAAAGAAGACGAGATTGCAAAAAACTGGATAACAGATGAAACATATAGACAAATTATGAATCTTGGAAACTAGAATTTACTATTAAAAATTGTAAAAGAGAATTATCATTTTTTACAATTTTTTTATTTCTAAAAACTTTATATAATTTACTAAAAATGATTTATCAGTAGAAAAATAATCATAAAATAACATGATAACGGTCATTGTCCTACTTATACTTGCTGGAGTTTCATTAAATGCAATAATTGGAGAAAATGGAATAATAACGAATGTGTTAGATGCAAAAGTGTTAAGCAAGTATTCAACATATAAAGAAGAATTAGAAACTTATTTAAGCGAGGATTTGACTTGCGCAGATGAAGATATGAAAAAATATATGAAATCAATGAGTGATGAGGATATAGATAAATTTATTGTATGGAATGGAAAATTATATTTTATAGGTGATAATGAATATGAAAGAAAGATGGCAGAAAGTGTAGGGATAGATACGTCGTTAAGTGGACTTAATATTGATGATTTAAAGGCTTTAGCGGGAAGTGTATTACCATTAGGTGGAAAATTTGAAGCTCCAAAAGATGATAATTCTGAAGCACCAGATGAATTAATAGGAACAAGATTATATGATAAAGTAGCATCAAATAACGAAAGATGGGATGTAGTAATAGATTATAATGAAAGTAACGAAGTAACAAATAGATTTGGAACAGGATATTATTATTTAGCACCAGGTGAGTATGAAATAGATGATAAAAGGATAACATTAAGAAATGGATATATAATAGACTATAACACAAGAAATTTTTTATCATTGAGTGAAAGACATATAGAATGGAATATAGATAGTACAGTGTCAACAAGAGGAGGATTAGTATTAAATTTAGACCCTATGAATTTGGCAGATGGAGAGTGGAAAAAAGTAGAAAATAAAAAAGATGAGATAAATGAAGGAGATTTGTATGAATTTCGTGAAATGGATTATAAGACTGGAAAATTAAAAGTAGAAGAAAGTGGGATTTATAAGGCAGGTGATATAGAATATAATGAAGACTTGAAAACATTAGACTTAAATTTAAATACCACCGGTGAAATGAATGAAAAAGGTGGATATTTAAAAATTGATAAGGAAGAACTTGATTTTAATAACGGTTTTTCTTTTGAGATTTTTTTTGAAACTGATTTTTCAGAATGGCCAAATAAAGAAACGAATGGTGCGGAGAGGTTTATAGGTCTATTTTGTAGAGCTGGTGATATAATGAATTCGCCAGGAACTCATCATTTGCGTTTTGCATTGAAAGAAGTAAGTGATTCAGCTTGTATATGGGGAAAGTTTTTCGATACGAGTTCTTGGAAAGGCCAAGGATTTTGCAGTAAAACAGGTGACGAGTATTTGACTAGTCCAGGAATATTCCAGAAAGGTACTCAAAAAGTCGATATATGTTTCACTTATTTTATTGGACGTAGAGAAATAGAGGATGGTAAGTTGGCAAAACAAGTCACCGATTTTAGTGTAGATACTATAGCTATTTTTATTAATGGAAAACTTAAGAGTTGTGGATATTATGGTCATGATAGTTATGAAAAAGGATTAACTTATTGGAATTCTGAAGAACCATTTTATATTGGTTCAGTTGTCGCAGGAAGTACCTCAAGCGGGACTCCTTGTGTGCATTTTCTAAGGGGAAAGGTTTATTGTTGCCGTCTTTATAATTTGTGTATTACAGATGAACAGGCAATAAAGAACTATGAGCTTACTTTAAAATATCTTAATTCTTTTTAAATGATATTAAATTTTTCAAAATCATTTTATAAAACTATTGTTTTAAAATTGTAAAAAAAAATAACTTATGGTATAATTCTTTTGAATTTATTTAGAAGAGGAAAAAATCTAATGAAAACTGCAATTGTGATTTTGAATTATAATTCAAAAAAGGATACAATTAGATATGTAAATCAAATTAGAACTTATGAGATTTTAGATACTATTATTGTTGTTGATAATAATTCTAGTAACTTGAATGAATTTGAAGAATTAGAAAAATTAAAAGCTAACAATATTTATGTTATAAAATCAGATAAAAATGGTGGTTATTCTTATGGAAATAATTTGGGCTTAAAATTTTTAGAAAATTTAGGAAATGATTATGATTTTGTGGCAATTTCTAATCCTGACGTTGAAGTAAAAAAAGAAGCTTTTGAAAGATGTTTTGAAGAACTTGCAAATGATGATAAACTAGCAGTTTGCGCTCCAATTATGTTAGATGGAAATGGAAATCATATTAGAAGAAGTAGTTGGAAGATTAGAACACCAAAATTAGATATGATAAATTCGACTAGATTAAACCAAGCTTTATTTTACAAAACGTTTAAAAATGGCGAATATAATGAGAATGATTTTAAAAATAAAAAGCTAGAGGTTGATTGCGTTTCAGGGGCATTTTTTGTTATTAAATATAATGTTTTTAAGCAAATTGGCTTTTTTGATGAAAATGTATTTTTATTTTATGAGGAAGATATTTTAGCAAGTAAACTAAAAAAAATTGGACTAAAAGAAATGAGCTTAAATACTATAAATTTCAAACATTTTGAAAGTCAAACTATTAAGAAAGTTATGAATTATTATAATAAGATGAAAATATTGCAAAAGAGTAAAATGTATTATCAAAAAACATATAATAATATAAGTAATTTTCAAATAGTAATTTTTACAATAATTAATTATTGGAGAAAATTTGAACTTTTATTTGAAATTCCAATAAGAAAATTTTTGAAAAAATAATAAAAAATTATCATATTTCTAAACTCCAAAAATAAAATATAAATAAAGTTTTATATTTATTTTAGGAGTTTTTTATATGAAATTAAGAAGAAAAGTTGGTGAGTTATTAGAGATGCCTGTGGAGGTTACAAGTAACTTGCCTAAAATTACAATTTCTGGGTTTGATGAGATTATAATTGAGAACTTTGAAGGAATTTTAGAATATGAAGAATTTTTTGTAAGAGTTAAAACTCATATTGGAAATGTTATTATAAATGGCTTCAACATGAAACTTACACAACTTAATTCAGAGGATATAATGGTTAAGGGAATTATTTCAAATATTAATTTTGAAAAAGGAGAAGTTTAGAATTTAATGAAACTTTTTAAGATATTATATTTGTATATTTTAGGTTATGTTGATGTTAGAGTTAGTGGATTTTTTACTGAAAGATTTGTGAATTTATGTTTTGCAAAATCAATTTTCTTATGGAAATTAAGACGAATTTCATCTGGTGAAATTGAGGCAAGAATAAGTCGAGGAGATTTTAAGAAGCTAAAGAAAATTGCTAAAGCTTCAAAATGTAAGGTCAAAATTTCAAGAAAAAGAGGAATTTCATTTGTTTTAAATAGATACAAGAAAAGAAAAGTTTTTGCAATTACCTTTGTGGTAGTTGCAATTTTAATTTTTGGACTAACTAGATTTGTTTGGAATATTGATATTAATTGTGATGGCGAGTTTGATAAAAATCAAATTATGGAAATTCTAAATAGGAATGGAATTGAAGAAGGAAAGCTGATTTCAAAAATTAATACTGGAAAGACTATAAATGATATTTGCATGAATGGAAAAGATATTTCATGGTGTGGTATAAAAATTAAAGGAACAAATGTTATTGTAAGTTTAGAGAAAGCAGTTTTGCAAGAAGAGATTATTGATGAAAATTCTATTTGTGATATTGTAGCGAAAAATGATGGAATAATAACTAAAATAACTGCAAGAAATGGGAGCTTGGTTGTTAAAGAAGGTGATTTAGTAAGAAAAGGAGACATTTTGATTAGTAATTTAATTGAAGGAAAATATACAGAACCAAGAAGTGTAAATGCAAATCGGAGATGTGATTGCAAAAGTTTGGGTAACTGGTGAAGAAGAAGGAAAATTAAAAGAAGAATATTTTGAATTTACAAATCGGAAGTTATAACAATTTTAGAATAAAATTTAATAATTTTGAAATAAATTTTAATAAAAGACTTCCAAATTTTAAAAAATATGATACAATAGAGTCAAATAAAAAACTAAAATTATTTACGAATTTTTATTTGCCAATCGAATTTAAGAAAGTTACATATAAAGAGAAAAAGTTGAAATATAAGAAATATACGGAAGAAGAACTTTCTACAAAATTGCAAAAAGAAATTAAGGCTAAATTGCTTGAAGAAAATGAGATAGATTCTGAAAAGATAGTTCAAGAAATTCCAGTTGTGAATACTACAACAGATGGTTTGAAAGTGAAACTTACGCTTGTGTATGAAGAAGATATCGGTGTTCCTAAAGCAATTGGTTGAAGAAAGGAAGAAAACTGATGGAAGAAAGAAGCTTAAAAGTTATTGAATCTAATACAACGTTTTTTAGTAAGATTTCAAATACTATTAGTAAATTACTTACACCTGGAAAGATAGGCTTAAATGGAATGCTAATTTCTATTAAGAGAAATAATGTTATTAAATATTATGAAAATTATAAAAAAGTAGAGAAATCAGAAGATGCTGCTAAAAAAGATATGATTTTGAATAGATATGAAGAAAGTTATACTTTATATTTAGAATCAATTGACAAATTTATTATGGATTCTGTTTACAAGAAGGTTAAAAACGGTTCAGCAACAGTTTTTGAAAGAGATGCTTTGTCAAATTACTATAATGTTGTAAGATTAAAGGAAACAGAATATTTAGAATATAAATATAGAAAACAAAAATTTTTATTAGAATTAGATTTTGAAAATTTTAAAGAAAATGGAAAAGATAAAATGGTTGAAAAGTATAAAGGTCTATATGTTGAAAAAATGGATACTTTATACAAAGGAATTTTAAAAAATTATTCAGTAAAACTTTCAGATGGAATTAGAAATCAAACTACAGGTTTAGTATATTTATATAAAAATATTTTTGAGACTTTAGAGGAATATGTTAAAAAGGTTGTTCCAATAAAACTTGAAATAGAAAAAGAAAGTGAAAATTATAATGTAATTCTAAAAGGTTATGAAGAATATGAAAGATTTAGTATTGGAAAGTTAGATGAGAAAGAATATTTAGAGAAAAATATGATTTTACTTGGATTAAGTAGAGTTTTATTTACTCATAGTTTGCCATTAGTTGCTGCTGAACAATGCTATAATAAGCTTTTGAGAGATTTAAGGTCTTTAATTGTTAATACGACAAATGAAAAAAAGAAAGAAGAAGCTTATAAAATGCTTATAAAACTTATTGAAGATTATAATGTTAAACTTTTATCAACTAAAGTTTATTGGGAGAGTAGTGAAGAAAGAGAAATGTATAAACAATTTTGGACTAAATATAGTAATAGTAAAAATTCTGAAGAAAAAGAAATTCTTACTTTACAAAGAGAACTTAGTCAAGTTGATGATTCTAGCTCTAAAAACAAAGAATTAAGAAAATTTTATAAATCAAAACTTGTTGAATTTGGAGCTATGAAAAAATTTAAGAATAGTTTTTTAACAGGTGAAAAAGCAAGATATGTCAAAAAATCTGCTTAATTTAAAAATGAAAAAAGGTATGTAGATTTTTTACATACCTTATTTATATTTTATAAAAAGAAGGAAGAAATGAAGAAATGGATGTAGCTCAAATTGAATTTTTAGATATTGAAGAAAATGAGGAATATATAAAATTAATTGAAAAAGTTGCTAAAAAATGTTTTGAAATAGAACATTTAGAAGGAAAAAAACTTTATTTAAGTGTTATTTTAACAAATCCTGAAAATATCAGAGTTACAAACAAAACTTATAGAAATATAGATAAAGAAACAGATGTCTTATCATTTCCTATGTTTGAAAAAGATGAAATAGAAAAGCTTACAGGAGAATATCCAGAAGCTCTTGGAGATATTATGATTTCTATTGAAAGAGTGAAAGAACAATCAGTAGAATATGGGCATAGTTTTGAAAGAGAGCTTAGTTATATGGTGGTTCATGGATTTTATCATTTAATGGGATATGACCATATAGAAGAAAAAGACAAGAAAGTAATGAGAGAAAAGGAAGAAAATGTACTATCAATTTTAGATATAAAAAGAAATTAAGAAAGGGAAGTTTAAATGGGAAAATTTAAGTCAGGCTTTGTAAGCTTAATTGGAAAAACAAATAGTGGAAAATCAACACTTTTGAATAAATTAGTAGGAGAAAAAGTTGCAATAACTACATATAAGACTCAAACAACAAGAACTGCAATCAAAGCAATTATTAATAGAGAAAATTCTCAAATAATAATAACAGATACTCCTGGAATTCATAAAGGAAAAACAAAATTAAGCAAAATTATGATGGACACTACATATACTATAGTAGGAGAAGTTGATTGTATTTTATTTTTAATTGATGGGACTGAAAAAACTATTTCAAAAGAAAATATGGAAATTTTAGAAAAAATAAAAATTGCTAAAAAACCTGCAATTTTAATTATAAATAAAATTGATTTAATTCCTAAAGAAAAGATATTAGAACTTATTGAAACTTATAGGAAAGAATATAATTTTGAAAGTATAATTCCATTTTCAGCTTTGAAAAGCAATGAAATAGAGGAAATTTTAAATGAAATTGAAAGAATACTTCCAGAAGGGCCAAAATATTATAATGAAGATGAATATACAGACCAAACAATGAGAAGTTTAGCAGAAGAAGTTATACGTGAAAAAGCGTTGAAGCTTTTGAATGAAGAGGTTCCACATGGAATTTTAGTTGAAGTTCAAAAATTTGAAACTAAGAAAACTTCAAAGGGTGAACCGTTTTATAATATTGAAGCAAATATTTACTGTGTGAGGGAAGCTCATAAAGGAATAATAATTGGAAAAGGTGGAGAAATGCTTAAGAAAATTTCAACTTATGCAAGGCAAGACATGGAGAAAATGTTTGATAGTAAAGTAAATCTTCGAACATGGGTAAAGGTAAAGGAAGATTGGATAAATTCAGAAGCAATTGTAAATCAAAAATTTAAGCTAAAATAAGTATATTTTTTCGTAAATTACAAATAGATATTCTAGAGGATGTGATTTTATGAATGAAAAAGAAGCATGGAAAATCTTTGAAAAAACAGGTAATATTGCAGACTATCTAGAATTTTGCAAATACAAGAGAATGGAGGAACTAGAGCTTGGCAAAACATCTGAAAGTAAATGGAATAATAATTCAAGAAAGTAATTCTGGTGATTCTGATAAAATGCTTACAATGCTTACTCCTAATCTTGGAAAAATTAGTTGTGTAGCTAGAGGTGCAAGAAGAACAAAAAGTCAACTTCTTGGTGCAACTCAGATTTTCACTTTTGGCGAGTATATGCTCTTCAAAAGTGGAGATACATATAATATAAATTCTTGTGAAACTACAGAGATGTTTTACAATTTAAGAGTTGATTTAGATAAACTTACATATGCATCACATATTACGAATATTATAAATGATGTGACAACGGAAAACCAAAATTCATTTCATATTTTGAAATTATACTTAAATACCTTATATGCAATTTCTGAAACAGATAAGAATTTAGATTTCATAATTTCTGTTTTTAAAATGAGATTAATGAAAATTATTGGATTTGCTCCAAATGTTGACGAATGTGTAAGTTGTAAGTCAAAAGAAGATTTAACGTCATTTTCATTTAGAGATAATGGGTTTAAATGTAGTAATTGCAAAAAACAGGAGACGGGAGCATTTAATATTTTAGAAGCTACAAAAAATGCAATAATTTATTCTATAAAGGCTGATAGTAAAAAAATTTTTTCATTTAATCTTTCTGATAAATCACAGAAAGAATTTGAAATTGTTTCAAGATTATATTTAAATGAAAAACTAGAAAAAGAATATAAAATAGAGAAATTGTTTTAAAGGGGGACTTAAAAATTATGTGTGGAATTGTTGGATATATTGGTAAGAAAAAAGCTGAGCCGATATTAATTAATGGACTTTTAAGATTAGAATATAGAGGTTATGATTCAGCTGGAATTGCTACAATGGAAGAAGATGGAATAAAGACAGTTAAGAATAAAGGAAGAGTAGCTTGTCTTTTAGATATTCCTGAAATTGATAAATTAGAAGGAACTGTCGGAATTGCTCATACAAGATGGGCTACACATGGAAAGCCTACAGATATTAATTCACATCCTCATTTAGATAATAAAAAAACAACTGCTGTTGTTCATAATGGAATTATTGAAAATTATATAGAATTAAAAGAGTTTTTAAAAAATAATGGATATGAATTTTTATCACAAACAGATACAGAGGTTATTCCAAATTTAATTAATTACTATTATGAAAAAGAGAATGACAAAACTGAAAATGGCTTTTTAAGAGCTATTTCAAAAACTATAAAAGATTTAAAAGGAAGCTTTGCTATTGAGGTTTTAAATAATGATTTTAAAGATAAAATGTTTGTTATAAGGAAAGATAGCCCTTTAGTTATTGGAAAAGGAGAAGGGGAAAATTACATAAGCTCTGATATTCCAGCAATTCTTTCATTTACAAGAGATTTCTATCTTTTAGAAGATTATGAACTTGCAGTTTTAGAAAAAGACAATATTGAATTTTATAATCTTGATTTACAAAAAATTGAAAAAACTCCTAAAAATATCACATGGGATATGAGTTCAGCTGAAAAGGGTGATTATGATGATTTTATGTTAAAAGAAATTTATGAGCAACCAAAGGCAATTAGAGAAACAATAGGAGCTAGAATTACAAAAAATCAAAAGATAAATTTAGATGAGTTAGATTTCACTAAAGAATATTTAGAAAGTATTGATAGAATTTATATTGTAGCTTGTGGAACTGCTATGCATGCGGGACTTGCGGTTCGTAAGATATTAGAAGAATTTTGCAAAATCCAAACAGAGGTTGATATTGCTTCAGAATTTAGATATAGAAATCCATTAGTTACAAAAAATAGTTTATGTATTTTTGTTTCACAATCAGGTGAAACTGCTGATACAATAGCTGCTTTGAAACTTGCTAAATCAAAAGGAGCCAAAACAATTGCTATTTCAAATGTTATAGGAAGTTCTATAACAAATGAAGCTGATTATAGTTTATATACTCATGCTGGACCTGAAATAGCAGTTGCTTCGACAAAGGCTTATACTTCACAAATTGTTCTTTTGGCAATTCTTGGAATTTATTTTGCTGAGACTTTAGGAGTAGTTGAAAAAGAACTTGAAAAAATAAAAGAAGAGCTTTTGCAAGTGCCTTCAAAAATAGAAGATGTTTTGAAAGATACATCAAAAATTAAAGTGTTTGCTCAAAAAATGATAAAAGAAAAAAATGCTTTTTACGTAGGGCGTGGAATTGACTCTACTGTTGCAATGGAAGGTGCTTTAAAGTTAAAGGAAATTTCTTATATTCATAGTGAAAGTTATTCTGCTGGAGAATTAAAACATGGAGCGATTGCTTTAATTGAAAATGGGGTAACTGTTGTAGGAATTATGACAGACCCTGATTTAAAACATAAAACTATTAGTAATCTTCAAGAAGTTATTACAAGAGGCGCAAAGACATTTGTTGTTACAAATCAAGATTTAGAAAACGTAACTTTTGATGAGGTAATAAGAATTGATGAAATTAGTCCATATATAAGTCCAATTTTATCTGTTGTTCCTTTGCAACTTTTAGCATATTACATTTCAAAAGAAAAAGGATTAGATGTTGATAAACCTAGAAATTTAGCAAAGTCAGTTACAGTTGAATAAAAAAATCCCCCTATATTAAATATAGGGGGATTTTTTAAAATTAGTAATTAAAGAAATCATTATAATAGTTATCAAATCTATCATAGTAATCTTTTAGAGAACCTGATTTATTTTCATTTTGATTTTCATCAGAATCATCATCAGTAGTTTCTTCTTGAGGTTGTTCAGCTAAAGTAAGTTCAACTTTAATTTCTTCATTATCTCTATATACTGTTAAAGTAACAGTGTCTCCAATATTATAATTTTGGGCTTTATAATTATTTAATTCTTGAATTGTTGTAACTTCATGGTCATCAATAGCTGTAATAATATCTCCTTCTTTTAGACCAGCTTTTTCTGCAGGACCATCTTTTTCAATAGTATCAACATAAACTCCAACTTTGGTATCATATTGTTTAGCTAATTCTTCTGAAACATTACGTCCGCCAATTCCAATATAAGGTTTTTTAGCATATCCAACTTCAATTAAATCATTAATAGTATTCATTGCTGGTGTAATAGGAATAGCAAATCCAATTCCTTCAACTCCAGTATCAGAAGCCTTTAAGAAATTAATTCCAATAAGTTCTCCTCTAGAGTTTACTAAAGCTCCTCCAGAGTTTCCAGAGTTAATTGCTGCATCTGTTTGAATTGTTGTATAAGTATAATCTCCTTCATCAATGTTTCTATTAAGTGCACTAATAATTCCAGCGCTAACGGAACTTTCTAATCCTAAAGGATTTCCAACAGCCATAACAAATTCTCCAACTCTTAGGTTAGAAGAATCGCCTATTTGAACTGCTTTTAATCCTTCTGCTTCTATTTTTAAAACAGCTAGGTCAGTAGATTCATCTCTTCCAACGATTGTAGCATCATAAAGGTCATCTTCATCATCACCATATACATGAACTTTTACATCTTTTGCTTCAGATAGTGAATAAAAATATGAAGTTGAAGTAGAACTTACTACGTGGTTATTTGTAATAATATAACCATCTTCACTAATTATAACTCCAGAACCAGAAGCTTGAGCTGTAGTTTTTCCTCCAAATGATGATACATCATAACTAACTGTAATTCCAACAACAGAAGGAAGAACGCTCTCTGCAACAGCAACAGAAGTTTCTGAATATTCAGCAATATCCATTAAAGTTGCTGTATATGATGAATTATTAAGAGTTTTTTTAGAAGAGCTGTTTGATGTAGAAGTAGAAGTTTTTGATGAACTAGAATTATCAAAAAGAGCTTCTTTGACTGTTGGAACTCCAAAACAAATTCCTCCTACAAGGCATGCACCTAAAACTCCTGAAACAAATGGAACTACAACTTTTGTTCCAAACCCAACTTTTGGTTGTTTAGGGGTTTGTTTGAAATTGTTTTGTACACTATAGTTAAATTCATTATCATTATCCATGATTTTACCTCCGATAGTTTATCAAATAAATTTTAATTTTATTATAATTATAATACTTAAAATTTTTTCTAATTACAAGATAAAATTGAAAATTTATATTGAAAATTTTTTTCTATAAATATATAATACATAATAATAGTTAAAATAAACTTAAAAATTAGGAGATTTTTTTTATGAATATAAAAAATAATAAAGGTATAACTTTAACAATTTTAATTATAACTATAATGTTGATGTTTATTTTATTTGGAATAACATTTTCATCTGCTACTACTTTATTGAAAAATAGTCAGAAAAATAAAATGAGAACAATGCTTTATATGGTTCAATCAAGAGCTCAAATTTTACTTGATGAATATCTTTTTGAAAATGATGGTAAAGATTTAAATACTATAAGTGATGATATTATAAAAAATTCTTTAAAAGGAACGTATCTTGGAGCATCTTCTTCTGAAATAACAAATGTTGGTTTTTCAGAAACCCCAGCAAAAGATACAATAATTTATTGCTCATGGAATGGAGAAACTTTAAGGGCTCAAGGAATTGATACAAAAAATTTAGCAGATGGAGATACTATAATAATTCAATATGATATTAAAAATGAAGAAGTTGAAGTTGCAAGTGTAAAAGGATTTTCAGATGGTAAAGATTCAATTCATAAGTTAAAGGAATTTAAAGATAGTTAATATGGAAGAGAAAGAATTTGAAAGATTAAGCCTATTAAAAGAAGAAGAAAATAAACTATATAATAGTGGAAAAGTTACATATATATGTGGAATTGATGAGGCTGGTCGACGGACCTTTAGCTGGTCCTGTTGTGGTTGGAAGCGTTATAATGCCTAAAAATTCTATGATAGAAGGAGTTAATGATTCCAAAAAAATTTCTGAAAAAAAGAGAGAAAAATTATTTGAATTAATTACAAATGAAGCTATTAGTTATAGTGTAGGAATAATGGACCATAAAGTAATTGATGATATAAATATTTTAAATGCTACAAAAAAGGCTTTGACGGAAAGTATAATGGAATTAAAAATAAAGCCTGATGTTATTATGGTTGATGCTTTAAATAAAATTGATACATGTGGAATCCCTTATATTTCAGTAATTAAAGGTGATAGTAAAATTTATAGTATTGCTTGCGCATCTATAATTGCAAAAGTTACAAGGGATAGAATGATGTATGAATATGATAAGATATATCCAGTCTATGGATTTGCAAAGCATAAAGGATATGGAACAGCTTTTCATATTAATATGATAAAAGAAAATGGGCTTTGTATGATACATAGAAAAACTTTTATAAAAGATAATTGGCTAAACTAAAGAATAAAAAGAAAGGAACATGGGAAAAATGGATATAAATACAATAATTGCCAAAAAGAGATTAGGTGGTGTCAGAGGCGAACTTGATAAAGATGAGATAAAATATTTTGTTGGAAAATGGGTTAAGGGAGAAATTAAAGATAGTCAAGCTGCTGCTTTAATGAGTTATATATATACAAATGGTTTAACAGAAGAAGAAATAATAAGATTTGTTGAAGAGGTTGGTCATTCAGGTGATGTTTTAGATATGAAAGAAATTTCAGATAATATTGTTGATAAACATTCAACTGGAGGTGTAGGTGATAAAGTTACTTTGATATTGCTTCCAGTAATTGCAGCTCTTGGCCTTCCTGTTGCAAAAATTTCGAGTAAAGGATATGGAATTTCTGGAGGAACTATTGACAAGCTTTTATCAATTCCTGGATTTAATCCTAACATAACAATTGAAGAGATGAAAGAAAATGTTCAAAATATTGGAATAAGTATAGTAAGTCAAGAATTAAATTTAGCTCCAGCTGAGAAAAAATTTTATAGATTAAGAAATGAAATTTCTTGTCGAGATAGTATAGTATTAATTGCTATAAGTTTAATGAGTTTGAAAATAGCTACTCGGAAGCAATAAAATTGTTTTTGATTTAAGTTGTGGAAGAGGAACATATTTGGAAACTCGTGATGATGCTAAAAGATTAGGAAAATTATTAGTTAGAATTGGAAATGCTTTAAATAAAAAAGTAGGTTATGTAATTACTTTAATGGATGAACCTGTTGGAAAAAGTGTTGGAAATATTTTAGAAATACAAGAAACTATAAAAGCTTTAAATGGAAATATGTCAAGAGATGTAGAAGATACAGTTATAAGTTTAGCCCATGTTGTTTTAAGTTTAGCTTATGGCGAAAAAGATTTTGAAACAAATTCAGCAAAGGTTAGAAACGTTATTTGGTCAGGTCAAGCACTAAACAAATTTAAACAGATGGTTATTGCGCAACGGTGGAAATTCAAACTATATAGATAGCCCTGATAAACTTCCAAAAGCCAAAATGGTACTTCCTGTATTTGCTTCAGATTCAGGATATATTAGTAAAATTGATGCAGATATTTGTGGAAGTATTGCAAGATATATTGGTGCTGGAAGAATGAATGATGAAAATGAAATTGATAATACTGCTGGATTAGTTCTTGAAAAGAAAATTGGTGATCAAGTTCAAGTTGGTGAAGTGATTGCTTATTTGCATACAAATGATGAGTCAAAGGCAGAAGGCGCTGTTAATAATTTAGCTGATGCTTTTGAATACTCTGAAAAGCCTATAAAGGTTAAGTCTAGAGTTTTGGAAATGTATAATGTATAAATAAAATTTTTTTACAAAGGGGAAATAGAAAATGGAAAAAACAGAAGGAGAAGCTTTAAAAGAAAAATTATTTAATTCTAAAAAAGTTGGTTGGGATGGATTATCAGAAGATGATTGTAAAAATGTATTTAAATTTGCTGATGAATATATGTTTTATTTAAATCAAGCTAAAACAGAAAAAGAGATAGTTCATTTTTCAAAAGAGATTTTATTAAAAAATGATTTTAAAGATTTGCGTGAATTAGAGACTGTAAAACCTCGGAGATAAAGTTTTTTGGGTAAATAGAAATAGAAGTTTATATGTTGCGGTAATAGGAAGCGAAAAATTAGAAGATGGACTAAAAATGGTTGGAGCTCATGGAGATTCTCCTAGAATTGATTTAAAACAAAATCCTTTATATGAAGAAAATGGAGTTGGTCTTTTAAAAACACATTATTATGGTGGAATAAAAAAATATCAATGGACAACAGTTCCTCTTGCATTACATGGAATAATTGCTAAAACAAATGGGGAAAGAATATGGGTTTCTGTTGGAGAAGAGGAAAAAGACCCAGTATTTTATATAACAGATTTACCACCACATTTATCACGTGGAGGGCAAGATGATAAAAAACTTGCTCAAGGTATTGAAGGAGAAGAATTAAATATCGTTGCTGGAACAATACCTTTTGATGATGAAAAAGTTTCTGAAAAAATTAAATTAAATATTTTAAAAATTTTAAATGAAAAATATGGAATTAAGGAAGTTGATTTTACAAGTTCTGAACTTGAATTTGTTCCAGCGTATAAAGCTAGAAGTGTCGGATTTGATGAAAGCTTAATTGGTGGATATGGTCAAGATGATAAAGTTTGTTGTTATACTTCTTTAAGAGCAATTTTAGAAGTTTCTAATCCTACAAAAACTTCAGTTTGTATTTTGACTGATAAAGAAGAAATTGGATTTTGTGGTGTAACAGGAATGGAATCTCATAGTTTTGAGAGATTTTTGGTTGAGCTTTTAGACAAAAAAGGAGAAAATGAGCCTGGTGTAATTGAAAAAATGTATTCAAATTCTCAAGCAATTTCAGCTGATGTTGATGCTGGATTTGATCCAACATTTCCAAACTATTATGACAATAGAAATTCTTGCAAATTAGGATTAGGAGTTTGTATTTGTAAATATACTGGAGCTAGAGGAAAAAGTGGAGCAAGTGAGGCACCGGCTGAATATGTTGCTGAAATTAGAAGAATTTTTGATGAAAACAAAGTATCATATTGTTCTTCAGAATTAGGAAAAGTTGATAAAGGCGGAGGAGGAACGATTGCTGTAACTTTTGCTAATCGTGGAATTGATACTATTGATATAGGCGTTCCAGTTTTATCTATGCATTCACCTTATGAATTAACTTCAAAGTTTGATGTCTATAATGCTTATAGAGCATATAAATCATTTTTATCTAATTAAAAATATGCAAGCTTTTGCTTGCATATTTTTTAAAAAGTACTTGCAAATATAAAAATAAATGTATATAATGGATAAGGTTTTAAATTTTTTTTGGGAGGAAAGACTTATGAAGAAAATTGCTATACTTACAAATGGAGGAGATGCTCCAGGTTTAAACGCTGTTATTAGAGCAATTGTAAAAACTGCTGAAAATAATGGAATAGAATGTTATGGATATATTGAAGGATACAGAGGCTTACTTGATAATAACTACGTAAAGCTTGATTCTAGTGGAAATGCATCTGGAATTTTGAATAAAGGTGGAACAATTATTGGAACATCTAATAATACAAATGTATTTAATTTAAAAACTGTTAATGAAAATGGAGAAGTTGAATATAAAGATTTTTCAGATAAATGTGTTCAAAATATTAAAGATGCTGGATTTGAATGTTTATTTACTCTAGGTGGAGATGGAACACAAAAATCAAGTAGAGATTTTTCAAGAAAAGGTGTAAATTGTATTGGAATTCCAAAGACAATTGACAATGATGTTGCTGCAACAGATATTACATTTGGATATAATACTGCTGTTTCTGTTGCTACTGAAGCTTTAGATAGATTACATACAACTGCGGAAGCTCATCACAGAATTATGGTATTAGAAGTTATGGGAAGATATGCAGGATGGATTACTTTAGAATCTGCAATAGCAGGTGGAGCTGATTGTGCTTTAATTCCTGAAATTCCTTACGATATAAATAAAGTTATTGATAAAATTAATAGAAGAAAAGCTAAAGGAAAACAATTTAGTGTAATAGTTGTTTCTGAAGGTGCTAGAGAAAAAGACGGAGAAATGAGTATAAAGAGAACTTTTGATGAAGGAAAAGGTCTTGATAATGTTAGACTTGGTGGAGCTGGAGAAAAACTTGCAGGTCGCTTAGAAGAAATGACTGGAATTGCTTCTAGAGCTACAGTTTTAGGATATGTTCAAAGAGGCGGAACACCAAGTGCTTATGATAGAGTATTGTCTACAAAATATGGTGTAAAAGCTGTTGAACTTGCAATGAAAGGAATTTTTAATGTTCTAGTTAGCTATAAACATGGAGAGATGACTTATGTTCCACTTGATGATGTTGTTGGAAAAGATAGTGTTGTAGGAGCTGCATCAAGCAAAAATAGAACTATTGAAATGGATGACCCATTAATTCATGTTGCAAGACAAATTGGAATTTGTTTAGGAGATTAAAAATAAAAATATAAAGAAAAAGAGTTACGAAAAAATCGTAACTCTTTTTTTTGGTGCTCCTTCAAGGATTCGAACCTTGGACCCACCGGTTATGAGCCGGTTGCTCTGACCAGCTGAGCTAAAGGAGCTAAAACATATTGCTATGAACAAATATTATATTTATTCACCACGAAAAATATTGTAGCATAATTAAATTTGTTTTGCAAGTGTTTTATAAAAATTTTCTAAAAAATAATTTAAAATAGTTATTTTTTATTAAGAATTAAATATTTTTTCATCATAAAATAATAAAGTCACGGTCATTGTCCTACTTATACTTGCTGGAGTCTCACTAAATGCAATAATTGGGGAGAATGGGATAATAACTAAAGCGTTAGATTCAAAAGAATTAAGTATTGAAGCGAGTGAAAGAGAACTATTACAAATTGAAATAGCATCAAATCAAAAAAGAAACGAAAATGGAGAAATAGAAAATAAAATAGGAGAAGAATTAAAAGATAGAAAAGTAGGAGATAAATGGAAAATATTAGTAACAGAAAATGAAATTTATGGAACAAATTGGTATTATGTTTCAAAAGGAACTAATTTTGAAAATAATCAAAAATTAGAAAATAATTATGTAATAAATTATGAAACAGGAGAAGTAAAAAAAGTAAGAGATGTAAAAAAGTTAATGGATATAGGAGGTATAGAAGACGATACATGTGATATATTATTGACAAGTGAAGATAGTGTAGGAGTTCAAGGTGGACTACTTTTAAATTTTGACCCAAGAGCCGTTACAGATGGTGTGGCAAATAATGAAAAAGCTATTAAAGAAGTAATGGGAAATAATGTAACTTTGTATAATTTTGATTATAATCAAGAAAGTGGTTTTTATGATGGATGTTTGTGGTTAGATGGTGTAAATGATTACATAACAGTTGAATGTGGTACAGATGAAGATAAACAAGAGTTGATAGAAAATGGATTTACTGTTGAAATTACAGGAAATATAGAAACAGGAATTAGTTATAAAAAGACGAATGGAATTTACAATAATGTAGGAAATTGCTCTTTAGGTGGGATATGTTTTTATGGTAATCATAATAGTGAGCAATATTCTGATTTTAGATTTTATTTGGATGATAGATATGATGGTACCTTGCTGTGGACTATTAATGGTGCTTCAAGAAAGCAGAAAGCTCCTTCGGACTACTCGTTCCATAATGCTGTACACAATATAGCATATCCATTCAGAGTTAGCAAAATTGAAGAAGAAGTTTCAAATTTTGTTATTACTTTGAATCCCAAAATTATTAAAGAATGTGATAATGAAGAAGGAAAATTGGATGATGGTTCGACATTTGTAAAGACAGGAAAATATATAAAAGCTTCATTATGGTCAAAAGGAGAGCTGATTTTGAGTTCTGATGTTGCAATAGCTCAATGGGAAACGTTTACTACTAATACAATAAATGATTGTAATGAATTTGTTATCGGTTTTTATTATACAAATGCTAATTTTGGGACAGGACCTTGTTTTACAAAAATGAAGTTGAAAAGTTTACGTGTTTATAATAGAGCTCTTAGAGAAAATGAGATTGCTAAAAACTGGTTAACAGATGAAACGTATGAAAAAATTATAAATCATGGAATCTAGTTTTTATTATTAAAGATTTTATAAAAATTGTAAAAGAGAATTATCCTTTTTTACAATTTTAGCTTTTTTATTTCTAAAAGCTTAATATAATTTAGTAAAATGATTTATCGGTAGAAAAATTAATCATAAAATAATACGGTCACGGTCATTGTCCTACTAATTTTAGCTGGAGTCTCACTAAATGCGATAATAGGGGAGAATGGAATAATAACTAAAGCGTTAGATTCAAAAGAATTATCAGAGGAAACAAAGAGGAGAGAAGACTTAGAAATAATGATAGCAGGTTATGCATCAGATATAGATACAAATGAAACAATAGATAGTTATTTAAAATCAAGAGAAGGAAAAGAAATAGAAAGTTCATTTAAAATGGATGTAGATGGAAATGGAAAAAGAAAAAATGTAGTAGAAAAAGAAGGATATTATTATGTAGTAGAGGAGGATGAAAATGGGAATTATAAAGTAGAGAAATTAACAGAAGAACAAATGGGAGAAAAGATAGAAATATTGACAAGTGAAAACTTTGATGGAAATGGTAAAATGGAGTTTAATCCAGGAGAAGGTAAAAAAGAAACATTAGTATTTGGAGATGAGATAAAAGAAGGAGAATTTTGTTTTGATGTACAATCAGGAGAAGTAACAATATATATAGACTATGATATGAATTTAACAAATCAAGGATTAAAAAGAAGCGCAATAAATATAGAGCCAAAAGCAACATTAAATTTATACATAGCAGAAGGAAAAACATTAACTGTAGATAGTGGATATGGAGAAGATGGAGATATAGCCGATGGATTAGGAGCAAAAGGAGGACCAGGAGGATATGCAGGAATAAGGGTACCATCAATAGATGGAAAAGATGCAACATTAAATTTATATGGCTCAGGAACATTGATAGTTTATGGAGGAAAAGCTGGAAATGGAGGAGGAGCTGTTTCAGGTAATACAGGTGGAGGCCGGAGGAGGTCGGAGCTGGAGCAGGAATAGGAGGTAATCGGGGGAAATGGTGGTGATGCTAATTCTTTTTATTCAGTTGGAACAATTATATCTGAAGAGCAGGGGCTAGCAAGAAGTGGAAAATCTCGGTCAGCCTGGCGAAGATTGTGGTGAAGTAAAAATATGGAATAATTTAATAGTATACGCTTATGGTGGCGCAGGAGGTTTTGCTGGAGGAGGTACAGATGGAAATTCTGGTACCGGCGGAGGCGGTTATCCTCGGATCTGGAATAGGAGGAGGCGGAGCTGGTCGGAGGTCGGTGGAAGCCATGCAAATGGTGGAGGTGGCTATTGCGGAGGAGCTGGTGAAACGCTTTGTGATAGAAGTGATAATGGATTAGGTGGTGTAAGTTCTAGATGGAGTGGAGGTGGAGGCTATTTTTCTAATGGTTTCCATGGCTACAATGGCGGTGTGGACAATTCGAATTGCATTGGTGGACAAGGAGGCCATGCACCGAAAGGTGCCTATGAAACATACGACCCTATTGATGCTGGTGGAGATGGAGGAATAGCTGGACGAGGTGGTAACGTTTGTGTATCAAAAAATGCAAAAGTTTTTGCATTTAATGGAAATATGTATACAGATGGAACTGATTATCAGTTAGGAAATAACCAATTGGAAATATTTGCTCAAAAAGGTGAATTAAGAGATGTGTACAAATATAATTGTTGGTGGGGTAAAATTGATGATTGCAATTATGAGTATTTTACAAATTTGTTTGGAGATACAGTTAATCCAGATATCTTAAATGTTAAGAGAGCAGCTTCTATAGAAGAAATAAAAAGCGTTTTAGTTAGACCTAGTACTAATTGTGAATTATCGGGATACAAGAATAATGTAACAGAAAGTATTCAAGGTGTTGGCTCTCGGAGCAGGCTATATAGAACTTTCAAATGGAACATATAAAGTAGATTCATCATTAAATTAAAATATTTATAAATTCATCTTGCTTGGCAGGGTGGATTTTATTTTTTATGCTATATATTGACATCAAGATATATTTATAATAAAATACAATAAAGTTATTTAATAAGATTGAAGATGTATCAGCTTTCAAAACAGGTGCGTTAACTAGCAAATAGTTAACACTGTTTGTTGGTTTATGCACCTGTTGTTAGATATTAGCAACAAGTGTAAAACTAAAAGAGAGGAGGTACATAGAATGAATGAAAGTTTAGGCAAAAGTATCAATTCTTCAACTGTGATATCAATAATAGCAATTATTGCAATGGCAATATGTTGCTTATCAGCAATGAGATATAATGCTAAGATATCAATAGAAAAAGAAAAGATTGAAGTTGCAACCAATTCAAACTCCAATCTTACTTCATAACTTATGAGAGCTTTTTGAAGCTCTCTCTTTTTTATCTATTGTATACGAAAACGCAAAATTTGTCAATACAAATACACTTTTTCATCATAAAATAAGAAAATAACGGTCATTGTCCTACTTATACTTGCTGGAGTCTCACTAAATGCAATTATAGGGGAGAATGGGATAATAACTAAAGCGTTAGATTTAAAAGAATTGTCAGAAGAAACAAAGAGGAGAGAAGACTTAGAAATAATGATAGCAGGTTATGCATCAGATATAGATACAAATGAAACAATAGATAGTTATTTAAAATCAAGAGAAGGAAAAGAAATAGAAAGTTCATTTAAAATGGATGTAGATGGAAGTGGAAAAAGAAAAAATGTAGTAGAAAAAGAAGGATATTATTATGTAGTAGAGGAGGATGAAAATGGAAACTATAAAGTAGAGAAATTAACAGATGAGCAAATAGGAGAAAAACTAGAGATATTGACAAGTGAAAATTTCGATGGAAATGGAGAGATGACATTTAATCCAGGAAAAGATAATAAACAAACGTTAGTATTTGGAGATGAAATAAAAGAAGGAGAGTTTTGTTTTGATATACAATCAGGAGAAGTAACAATATATATAGATTATGATATGAACTTAACAAATCAAGGTTTAACAAGAAGTGCAATAAATATAGAGCCAGAAGCCAAACTTAATTTATATGTGGATGAAGGAGTAACATTAACAGTAAATAGTGGGTTAGGAGAAAAAGGTGATGAAAATGATTATATGAAAGTTAACCAAGGAGGATATGCAGGAATAAGAGTTCCATTTGGAGCAATATTAGCTTTACGAGGGAGTGGAACTTTAGTAGCATATGGAGGAGATGCTGGGGATGGAAATGCTTATGTAGATGATGGATCTAACCTTGGCGGTTCTGGGGGAGGACGGAGCTGGAGCAGGAATAGGACGGAAATCGGTGGAGTTGGAGCTGGATATGCTATTGGAAAAGGTGCTAATGGTGGCGATGGAGAAAACTGTGGGACAATTTTAATTTATGACGATTTTACGGTTTATGCTTATGGAGGTGCTGGGGGCTCTGGAGCAGATGGTACTTTAGAGAATGGTTCTGGCGGTGGAGGGTATCCTCGGAGCTGGAATTGGTCGGAGGTCGGTGCTCGGAGCAGCAGGAGGTACTTGTTGTGCTGGAGGCGGAGGATACTCTGGCGGAGGTGGAGATGGAAATATAGGATTTGAGAATCATCAAAGTGGTAATCGTGGTATAGGTGCAAAAGGTGGAAAAAATGGACAAAGTGGTGAAAGAGTGTATGATGGATTTCACACGTTGTTTTCTGGTGGAGGATATGATTATGAAAATACAAAAGATTTTGCACCATATTTATATAGTCAAGGCTTAGACGTTATTTCGGGTGGAATCGGTGGAAAAAATTATTATCGGTGGTGAACATAATGGAGGAAGTGGTGGATTGGCTGGAGACGGTGGACTAGTCATAGCTAGTAATAATGCAAAAGTATATGCTTATAACGGAAACAAGTATACAGATGGAACAGACTATGAACAAGGGAAAAATCAATTAGAAATATATGGTCAAAATGGAATTATTAATAAAAAATGGAATATTGTTTCAGCAGGATGGAATAAAGCTACTTTTACTGTTGAAAGCGAAGCTAGTAATATAGATAAATCGGGATATGTAAATAAATTGGATTCTAATATATATGGAGTAGGTTGTGGTGCTGGATATTATGAAAATGGTAATGGTACTTATAAAGAAGTAAGTAATGAAATCATAGATAAAACATATAAGCAAATTCTGAATCTTGAAGTCTAGAATTTATTATTAAAACTTTTATAAAAATGGGAAAAGAAGGATTATCCTTATTTTTTCATTTTTATTTTTATTTTTCATCATAAAATAAGAAAATAACGGTCATTGTCCTACTTATACTTGCTGGAGTCTCACTAAATGCGACAATAGGGGAAAATGGTATAATAACTAAAGCATTAGATGCAAAATTTCAGGTAGGAATGGCAGCATTACAGGAGTTTATAGAAGAAAAGTATGTGGAAAGTTATGAGGAAGTGGATGATAATGAAATAAAAGTAGAAGAAGTAAGAAAAAAATATCCAACTTATTTTTATGATCCATCTGCAAATGGGATTGGTTCAGCAAAATATGTAGTAGATGGTAGAGGACATGCTCTTTATTTAATACGAAAGGAAGAATTACCAAGTGAAATAAGAGAAGGGTTAATTGGAGGAGATGCAGGAAGAAAAGAATATCAAGATTATTTATCATTGAGAGATGTATATGGAGTCACATTTGATTTAAAAGTATATTATTGTTCAGGGGATGGAATATTTAGAGGTATAAATGCGAGTGAATTAAATTATGATAATTTAGACAGAGTATTTTTAAATAGAGATTCGGAGTTAGCACAGCTTTTGAGTGAAAGAGAAGATGGAACAATAACAGGGAATGAAGCTTTAAGTATGAAAAACGTGACATTAAATAAAAATGTTAGTTCATTAAAAGATTTATATGCTTTTCCAAATTTGGAGTATTTAACGTTAGAGAATATGACGTTAACAGATTTGACAGGGCTGGAATATTCAAATAATTTAAGAGAGATAACATTTAGAGATACAACAGTAGAAGATTATACAAAATTAGGAAAAGTAGGAAGAACATTAGAAGCGTTGAGTTTTTATCGTATAGATGATATTGAATTAGAGAAAATATGTAATGGAATAAAAGATAGTTCTTATCAAAAGTTAAAGTCTCTTTTGATAAGGGGCAATGAAAATTATTACAGCAAAAGCAATACACATAGAGATGAAAAATTAGATGAAGATTTAGCAAAAGGGGTAAAAACAAAATTTATAACAAGTTTAGCTCCTTTAGGAAGTTTAAGTAGTGATGTTGTTGGGAATATTACTAATCTTGATTTATATCATAATAGAATAGGAAATAGATTAGTTGGAGATAACAAGAAACATGCATTAGAATATCTATCTAAATTTATTAAATTAAATACATTAATGTTAGAAGGAAACAACCTGACAGATTTAAAAGGAATTTCTATTTTGACAAATTTAGTTACTCTATATGCTAACAATAATGAGTTAGGTTTATATGAAACTTATAATGAGAATGGAAATAATGAAGAAGAAAAAGGAAAAAATCCATCTGAAGACTCACTTTCATATCTAATTAGTAATACAAAACTAAAAACTCTAGAACTAAAACAAAATTACAATTTAAAATGGGTAGGTTATTTGAGTAATTTAAATTCATTAACAACTCTTCATTTTGGCAGTAATGAAAATGATGGTTGTATGAATATGATAGATAGTGAAGTAGGAAAATTAAGGGATATATTTAAACAGTGTGGAAGTAAAAAATCTTATCCAAATAAATATTGGCTAGCATTATTAGATACAGAAGATAGAGATTTAGAGATAAGTTTAGCTGATTTAACAGTAACTGAAGACCAGTTTAAAGTATTAGGAAATTATGTGAATGCTAAAATATTAAATTTAAAAAATGTAAAGATAGAAAACGAAGGAATACTAGTAGAAAGTGAAACAGAAATAAATGAATTAGTAAATGATACATTAAAAACGATGAAAAATTTAAAATATGTAAATTTTTATTCAAGTAGTGGAACAAGTTTAGTCAATTTAAGTGAAATAAGATTTTTAAAAGGAGTAGATGAAACTAAAAATGAAGATGATATTGATTTACTTGAATTAGAAACGCTAGGAACTAAAATTTCGACAAGAAAAACTAAAGAAGAAAAATATGAAAATGGTTTAATGTTATTAGGTAGTAAAAAAGTAGGCTCAGATGAATATTATTGTCCAGATTTACAAAGTTTACTTATAAGTGGGCAAAATACACAATTAAGTGATATATCAGTAAGAATAAAAAAATTATTAGAATTAGAAAAAGCAAATTATTCTTTTTTTGATGATATAAGTATCGGAAACTTTTATACAGATGTTCCAGAAGTAATGGAAAGTTTATCGGGGATAACAGATTTAGAAAAGTTCATTATTTGGGGTTCTGCAAATTTTGATGGAGTATATATAGATTTAAGCCAAACTCAACTTAAAGAAATAAATATAGATACGAATAGAGGTTTTGAAGTGATATTACCGTCGACATGTCAAAACATCAGATTTTGTCCTACCAGTGGAACTAGTTGTGACTTTAGTTATTTAAGTAGTATTAATAAACTTGATATTGCAAGAGGGGAAAATAATGATTTTACATTAGATAGTTTATGTACAATTCCTATAAATTGTATTATTGATACTTTTAGAGTTTCTTGTGGACAAATAGGAAATGCTAGCAAAGACTTATCTTTTTTTAAAAACTTTAATGATAGAGCAGGTAGAAGCCTGATTATTAAAAATTTAGTGGATACTGCAGAGTGGTATAGTTTCGAACGGTACTTCGTTATCAGGATTGGAATATATATCTGGTCTTACGTCTTTATCAATGACTTGTAAAAATGTTAAAGATATAAATGCTCTTTCTTCTCAAAAAGATACATTAGAAAAGGTGATTCTTCATAATGGGTCAATAGCAGATTGTAGAGTATTTAAAGAATTGAAAAATTTAACATATGTAGATTTACAAAATAATCCATTTGGAGACTATATAAGTAATGCAGAAAATTTAGATAACTGGAATTTAAAAGTAATATGTGAGGCAGTAGAAGAAGGAGTAAGAAGAGCAAATGAGAAGAATGGAACAAACATATTAGGTACAGTAAAAGTAAAAGGTACAAAATGTACAAATTGGACATTTTATACTGAAAGAAAGTGGTCAGGAGAGTCTAATTATGGACTTTAAGGTTTTATATAATATAGATTTGAGGGAATTTAAAAGTCCCTCATTTTTTAATTGCATAAAAAAGGAGAGGACTTATGAACCACTCCTTTTCGAATCCAACTCCAATAATTAAATAAAAAAAAAGAAGAAGACATAAATATCTTCTTCTTTTGGTGGGCAGGGTTGGATTCGAACCAACGTAGACTCGCGTCGCCAGATTTACAGTCTGGTGCCATTAACCACTCGACCACCTACCCATATATTTTTAAGTTGCTTTGTCTTTAAACAACAAAAACATTATAACTTCTAATTTGTAAATTGTCAACTACTTTTTCAAATTTTTTTGAAATTATATTAATTAGTATTATTTAGTTTTATTATAAAATATTTTTTCCTTAAAATTTAGGAATATCATTGACAAAATAGGGGTAATATAATATAATGTTAGCCGTGATTAACATTTGAAAATGAGGAGATATTATTATGATTTCAAACTCGTTAGAAGAATATTTAAAAAATATTTATGTTTTGAAAAAACAAAATGGGAATATTAGAGTTACTGACATTGCAAAAAGAATGAATTGTACAAAGCCTAGTGTAAATAAAGCTATAAATCATTTAAAAGATGAAGGGCTTATTAATTATCAATCTTATGGAGCAATTGAATTAACTCAAGATGGAATATTGCTTGCTCATAAAATATTAGAGAAATATGATATAGTTTATTTGTTTTTAAAAGAAGTTTTAAATATAGAAACAGAAGAAGCTAAAATTGAAGCTGATAAGATAAAACTTGTAATGAGTGATAATACTATTAATAATTTAGCTAAATTTGTTCATAAAGAGCTTGGAATGTATAGTCTTGATTGTAATTATGATGTAAATAAAGAAAAATGTATTAAATGTGTTAAACGTACAAAATCTGTTAAAAAAGAGGTCAAAGAGAATGAGTAAAGAATTATTAGAAATAAGAGATTTATATGTAAATGCTGGAAGCAAAGAGATTTTAAAAGGTTTAAACTTAAAAATTAATAAAGGCGAAATTCATGTAATTATGGGGCCAAATCGGAAGTGGTAAATCTACTACTGCAAATGCTATTTTGAATAATCCTGAATATACAAAAGTAAGTGGAAATATTATGTTTGAAGGAAAAGATATTTCTAATTTAAAGACAGATGAAATTGCTCGTCTTGGTGTATTTATGTCATTCCAACTACCAGAAGAAATTCCTCGGAATAACTGTTACAAATTTTTTGAAATATGCTAAAAATAAAATAACTGGAAAACCAGTTAAAATTTTTGAATTTAAAGATGAACTAAAAAAATATATGGATGAGTTAAATATGAATCCTAAAAATATGGATAGAAGTTTAAATGTCGGATTTTCAGGTGGAGAAAAAAAGAAAAATGAAATTTTACAAATGTTAGTATTAAATCCAAAACTTGCTATTTTAGATGAGACAGACTCAGGGTTAGATGTTGATGCTATTAGAACAGTTTCAAAGGGAATTGAAATGTTTAAAAATGATGAAAATGGAGTTTTAATAATAACTCATAACAATAAAATTTTAAGAAGTCTTAAAGTTGATTATGTTCATGTTCTAGTAGATGGTCAAATTGTGACAACAGGTTCACAAGAACTTGCTACAGTTATTGAAAATGAAGGTTACTCAAAATATAAAAACTTGAATAAATAGAAAGGACTTTAAAATGGCTAAAACTCAAATAGATGAAATAAATAGAAATATCTATGATTTTAAAAATAAAGATGATTATGATTATAAGATAAAAAAAGGCTTGACACGTGAGATTATTGAAGAAATTTCAAAACAAAAAAATGATCCAGAGTGGATGAGAGAGTTCCGTTTAAAAGCTTTAGAAGTTTATAATAGTTTAGAAATGCCAATATGGGGACCTGATTTATCTGAACTTAATATGGATGAAATTGCTACTTATGTTAGGCCAAAAGGAAAAATGGCATCTTCTTGGGAGGATGTTCCAGATGATATAAAAAATACTTTTGATAAGCTTGGAATTCCAGATGCTGAGAAAACAAGTCTTGCTGGAGTTGGGGCTCAATATGATAGTGAAGTTGTATATCATAGTATGAAAGACGATTTAATCAAACAAGGTGTTATTTATACTGATATGGAAACTGCTGTAAGAGAGTATCCAGAGCTTGTTAGAGAACATTTTATGAAATGTGTTCCAGTTTATGACCATAAATTTGTAGCTCTTCATGGGGCTGTTTGGTCTGGTGGGTCATTTGTATATATTCCAAAGGGAGTAAAACTTGATTTTCCATTACAAAGCTATTTTAGATTAAATTCTCCAGAATCAGGTCAATTTGAGCATACATTAATTATTGTTGAAGAAGGGGCAAGTTTGCATTTTATTGAAGGTTGTTCTGCTCCAAAATATAATAAAGTAAATTTGCATGCAGGTTGTGTTGAATTATATGTAAAAGATAATGCATATTTAAGATATTCTACTATTGAAAACTGGTCAAAAAATATGTTAAATCTTAATACTAAAAAAGCATTAATAGGGAAAAATGCTCAGGTTGACTGGGTTTCAGGTTCATTTGGCTCAAAAATTTCAATGTTATATCCTATGAGTGTTTTGAATGGTGAAGGAGCAAAAACTGAATATACTGGAATTTCTTTTGCAGGAAAAGGACAAAATTTAGATACAGGTTTTAAAGTTGTTCACAATGCGCCAAATACTTCAAGTGTTGTAAATAGTAAGTCTATTTCTAAAAATGGTGGCAAATGTACTTATAGAAGTTTAGTTAGAATTATGGAAAATGCTAAAAATTCTAAATCTTCAGTTTCTTGTGAAAGCTTGATGTTAGATGATTTTTCAATTTCTGATACAATTCCTACAAATGATATTAGAACAGATGATGTGGAATTTTCACATGAAGCTAAAATTGGAAAAATAAGTGATAAAACGATTTTTTATTTGATGAGTAGAGGTTTATCTGAAGAAGATGCTTTAGGTTTAATTGTAAGAGGGTTTGCATATCCAATTTCAAAGGAACTTCCTGTAGAATATGCGGTTGAAATGAATAACCTTATTAATCTCGAATTAGAAGGAGCAATAGGATAATGGTAAAGTTAAATGATACACCTGTTAGAACTTGTAAAAATTATAATATCAATAATATAGAATTTGATGAGAAAATTCCAAGCAATCCTAGAAAATTTGAAAATGTAAAAATTTCTCAAATGACTGGAAAAGATGAAGTTATAACTGATTTTGAATTTGATAGTTTTGATATAAAATATGGTTCTGGTTTAATAAATCAAATTAAAAATTCTTCTAATCAAAATATTAGAATTAATGTAAATAGTAAAACAGATAAAGATATAAAAATTGAATTTGACTTTGATGAGAAAAATCTTGAACTAATTGAAAATATTGAAATTTTAGCCAAAAAAGACACTACTTCAAATATTTATATTATTTATAGACAGAGAACACATGGAAAAGCTTTTCATAATGGATTAATTAGAACTTTAGCTGAAGAAAATTCAAGGGTTACAATTACAATTTTAAATCTTATGAATGGGGAAAGCTCTAATATTTTAAGCCTAGATGGAAAACTAAAAGAAAGTTCAAATTTGAAATATAATATAATAGATTTTGGTGGAAAGACAAGCATTACTAATTTATATACAAATTTGTTTGGTAATGAAAGTTCAAATTTGATAAATTGTATTTATTTAGGTTCGAATGATGAAAAAATTGATATGAACTATATTGCAGAATGTTTTGGAGAAAAGACAAATATAAATATTGATGTTCAAGGAGCTTTAAAAGATAACTCTAAAAAGAATTTTAAAGGAACTATTGACTTTAAAAAAGGCTCTAAAAAGGCTTATGGTAATGAAGCTGAAAATTGTATGCTATTATCTAATAAGGCAAAATCAATTTCACTTCCAATGCTTTTATGTTCGGAAGAGGATGTTGAAGGAAATCACTCTAGTTCTAGTGGAAAGGTAAATGATAAAGAGTTGTTTTATATTATGGCAAGAGGATTTGATAGAAAATCTGCTGAAAAATTGCTTGTTAGGGCAAAATTTAACAATATTTTAGAAGGTATTACAAATAAGGAAATAAAAGGCGAAATTTTATATGAAATTGATAAAAAATTAGATTAAAGGTGAAAAAGATGAATATAAAAGATGATTTTCCAATTTTAAAAAATAGAAATATAGCTTATTTAGATAGTGGAGCTACAACTCAAAAACCTAAACAAGTAATTGAAGCAATAAATAAATATTATGAAAATTATAATGCAAATCCACATAGAGGAGCATACTCTTTAAGTATGGAAGCAACTGAAGCTTACGAAGAAACAAGAACTAAAATTTCAAAATTTATAAATTCAAGACATCGTGAAGAAATTATATTTTCCAAAAATGCTTCTGAAAGCTTGAATTTAATTGCATATTCTTATGGTTTAGAAAACTTAAAACAAGGTGATGAAATTTGTATTTCAATTATGGAACATCATTCTAATCTTGTTCCATGGCAAAAAGTTGCAAAAAAGACAGGAGCAAAACTTGTTTATATGTATATAAATGAAGATTTTGAAATTCCTGAAGAAGAATGGAAAAACAAAATAACAGATAAGACTAAAATAGTTGGAATTACTCATGTTTCTAATGTTTTAGGAACCATAAATGATGTAGAAAATATTGTAAAATATGCTCATAAAAAAGGGGCAATTACTGTTGTTGATAGTTCACAAAGTATTCAGCATATGAGAATTGATGTTCAAAAGCTAAATACAGACTTTCTTGTATTTTCAGGACATAAGATGCTTGCTCCTCTTGGAATTGGCGTTTTATATGGAAAAAAAGAAATCTTAAATAAAATGACACCGTTTTTGATGGGTGGAGATATGATAGAATATGTTTATGAGCAAGACACAACATTTGCTCCACTTCCAAATAAATTTGAGGCCGGAACTCAAAATGTTGAAGGTGTAATTGGTTTAGGAGCGGCTATTGATTATATTGAAAATATTGGATATGATAAAATCCAAGAAATAGAAAATGAAGTTGTTGATTATGCAAGACAAGAACTTTTGAAATTAGATTATTTAGAAGTTTATATGACACCTAATAAAGAACATCATTCAAGTGTTATATCATTTAATATAAAAGGTGTTCATCCACATGATGTTGCATCAATTTTAGATTCTGAAGGTGTTTGCGTTAGGTCAGGAAATCATTGCGCACAGCCACTTTTACGTTTTCTTAATATGGACTCAACTTGTAGAGCCTCATTTTATCTTTATAATACTAAAGAAGATGTGGACAAACTTGTTACAGCTTTGAACAAAGCTTATGATATGTTTAAAAAATATATTCATTAAGTAACCAGCGTGTGCGAGAGCATGGGGTGTTTACGAATGAGAAAGCGAGGATATTGGGTTAGTGTCCAAATAGGCGGAGCCGTCCGAGCGTCGATATTGAGAAAATAACCCATGATAGGCGCATAAAGCGGAATTGAAGGAGAGAATTTATGGAAGAAGATTTAAATCAAGTCTATAATGACCTAATTATGGAACATAGTATGAATTCTTACAATAAGAAGAAGCTTCCAAGTTGTGATTATTGTGAGTTAGGGCATAATCCAAATTGTGGTGATGAAATTTCTTTAGAAATTAAAATGAATGGTGATGTTATTGAGGATATGGCTTTTAGTGGACATGGATGTGCTATATCACAAGCTTCAACTTCAATAATGATAGATACTTTAAAAGGAAAGACAATTAAAGAGGCTAAAGAAATAATTGAAACTTTTATTGGAATGATTAAAAGAGAAACTAAATCTGAGGAAGAATTAAAAAAATTAGAAGATGCTATTGCTTTAAAAAATGTAGCAAATATGCCTGCGAGAGTAAAATGCGCACTCCTTGCTTGGCATACTGTAGAAGATATTATAAATAAAAATTCTTTAAAATAAGGGGAAAGAAATGGAAAAAAATAAAAGAGTCTTGCTGGGAATGAGCGGAGGAGTTGATAGCTCTGTTTCATGTGTCCTTTTAAAAGAGCAAGGCTATGATGTAATTGGAACAACTCTTGAGTTATATGCTGGAAGTAGCTGTTGCAATACAAATACATATTTAGATGCTAAAAATGTTTGTAATCAAATTGGAGTTGAACATTTTACTTTTGATTTTAAAGAAGCTTTTAGAAAATATGTAATTCAAGATTTTATTGATTGTTATTCAAATTGTAAAACACCTAATCCTTGCATTGAATGTAATAAATTTATGAAGTTTGGAATTATGTATGAGAAAGCTAAAGAAATGAATTGTTATTATGTTGCAACAGGTCATTATGCTAAAACCGAATTTTCTAAAATGTATAATAGATATATTTTAAAAAAATCAAATGCTGGGAAGAAAGATCAAAGTTATGTTTTGTGGAATATTCCAAAAGAAATGTTAGAGCATATTATTTTTCCTTTGGGTAATTTTGAAGATAAAGAGCAAATAAGAGAAATTGCTAGAAATAGAAATTTAAAAGTTGCAAATAAACCTGATAGTGAAGATATATGTTTTATTCCAGATGGAGATTATGTGAAATTTTTAGAAAACAATTCTAGTTTAAAGCCAAAAGCTGGAAATATTGTAAATAGAAAAGGAGAAGTTTTAGGAAAGCATAATGGTTTATATAACTATACAATAGGTCAAAGAAAAGGAATGGGAATATCTCATCCTACTCCTCTTTTTGTTTTAGGGTTTGATTATAAGAAAAATGAGCTTATTGTAGGGGAGCAAGAAGAACTTTATTCAAAAGAATTTGAAGTAGGAGATATAAATTTGCTATTATTTGATAAAATTGATAAACCATTGGATGTAGAAGTTAAAACTAGATATTCTAGTAAACAGGCAAAAGCTACTATTATTCAAACTGAAAATAATAGGATAAAAGTTTATTTAGAGGAACCACAAAGAGCTATAACTCCTGGTCAATCAGCGGTTTTTTATATTGATGGAGATATTGTAGTTCGGTGGTGGAAAAATTTTGTAAAAAAGTGTGACTCGTAAATGAAAATGTCTCAAATTTTTAATTTATTCGTAAATAAAAATGTCTTAACTTTATTTGTCTAAT